>CANRII010000110.1 GCA_947630685.1 uncultured Ruminiclostridium sp.
ATTTGTCACTATGGATTTTCTTTTTTGAAAACTTTTACCCAGTGGGGTATTGCAACTTCATTTTACAACGCGCCTAAAGAAAAATTTTTTACAAAATATCAAAATATACTTGCGGAAAGTGAATAAATGTTATATAATAAAACAAGGGTGAGTAAAGCCAAGCCGGTTTTTGAACAGAGCCGCGCGTCAATATCGCTCTGCCGGCCTTAAGCAATTTAAGGACTGCCGCTTTGTTTGGACGCAATTTGCTCTGTAAGATCCGCTATACATCTTTTAGCGGGTATAAACCGTTAAAAAAGGCTGGGCTCTCCTTATTAAAAAGGCGCACCGTGCGAAAGCTCTGTACCGAACGGACGCGTCACAGTAAAATTTAGGAGGTCAATATGAAATACGGCTATTTTGACGACGCCAACAGGGAATATGTCATCACATCTCCCAAGACGCCTTATCCGTGGATTAACTACCTCGGAACACAGGGCTTTTTCTCGCTTATTTCAAACACAGCAGGCGGCTACAGCTTCTACAAGGACGCAAGGCTCAGGAGGATCACGCGCTACCGCTACAACAACGTACCGGTAGATATGGGAGGTCGTTATTTTTACATAAACGACGGAGGTCATGTCTGGAATCCCGGCTGGTCGCCCGTAAAGACCGAGCTTGATTCTTATGAGTGCCGTCACGGCATGGGCTATACAAAGATAACCGGCTCTTCGATGGGAGTTACCGTTGGTGTTACTTTCTTCGTACCGCAGGACTTCAACGGAGAGATACAAAAGGTCACCGTTACCAATAATTCCGACAAGGAAAAACAGCTAAAGCTGTTCAGTCTGGCTGAATGGTGCTTATGGGACGCAAACGATGACACCACTAATTTCCAGAGAAACTTTAATACCGGTGAGGTAGAGATAGACGGTTCGGTAATTTATCACAAGACCGAATATAAAGAAAGACGCGACCATTTCGCTTTTTATGCCGTTAACGCTCCGATATCGGGATTCGATACCGACAGAGAGAGCTTCTTCGGGCTGTACAACGGCTTTGACTCTCCGCAGACGGTGCTTGCGGGCAAGCCCTCAATGTCCGTTGCGGACGGCTGGTCACCGATAGCTTCGCATTATATCGAGCTTGACTTAAAGCCCGGCGAAAGCAAAGATCTGGTATTCTGCCTCGGATATGTGGAAAATCCCGTAAACGAGAAGTTTGCTCCCGATCTTGACGAAAACAGCACTATTATAACCTCCGGCAACAGCAAAAAGAATATAATCAACAAGAAAAAGGCGCAGGAAATGCTCGCTATGTGCGACACCGCCGAAAAAGCGGACAAGCTGTTCGAGCAGCTCAAGGCTCATTGGAACAGTCTGTTAGGTCAGTACAGCGTAAATTCGCCCGACGAAAAGCTCAACCGCATGGTAAATATCTGGAATCAGTACCAGTGCATGGTCACCTTTAATATGTCGCGCTCCGCGTCTTATTTTGAAAGCGGTATAGGCAGAGGCATGGGCTTCCGCGATTCTAACCAGGATCTGCTCGGTTTCGTTCATCAGATACCGACCAGAGCAAGAGAAAGACTGCTCGACCTCGCGGCTACCATGTTAGAGGACGGCGGAGCTTATCACCAGTACCAGCCTCTCACCAAGAAAGGCAACCATGAGCTGGGCTCTAACTTCAACGACGACCCGCTGTGGATGATACTTGCGACAGCCGCATATATCAAGGAAACCGGCGATGTTTCCATACTGGATGAAAAAGTCCCTTACGAAAACAAAGACGAGCTGGCAGATACCATGCTCGACCATATGAAGCGTGCGTTTGATCACGTTGTTAAGAAAGTAGGACCTCACGGCCTGCCGCTTAGCGGACGCGCCGACTGGAACGACTGCCTGAATCTCTCCTGCTTCTCGGATAAGCCGGGCGAATCCTTCCAGACCTACAATAACAAGGAAATGTTCACCGAGCCGCCTTTCTACAGCCAGATAGCGGAATCGGTCATGATCGCCGGAATGTTCTGCTATATCGCTCCCGAATATCCCGCTATGTGCCGTCTTAAGGGCGACGAAGCCGAGGCAAAGAGAGCCGAGGGCGAGATAGAGAAGATGAGAGAGCTTACCGAGAAGTACGGTTACGACGGAGAATGGTTCCTGCGTGCGTACGACCATAACGGCAACAAGGTAGGTTCTTCCGAGAACGAGGAGGGCAAAATATTCATCGAGCCGCAGGGCTGGTGTGTTCTCGCCGGTATCGGCAAGGACAAGGGCTACGATATACAGACGTTAAACAGCGTAGACAAGTATCTTAATTCAAAGCACGGTCTGGTGCTGAACAACCCCGCGTTCACCCATTATTACGTTGAGTACGGTGAGATATCCACTTATCCGCCGGGATATAAGGAGAACGCCGGTATCTTCTGCCACAACAACGCATGGATAATCTGTGCGGAAGCTGCGGTAGGCAGAGGCGACAAGGCATTTGAATACTATTCAAAGATCGCTCCGGCATACAGAGAGGATATTTCCGACCTGCACCGCACCGAGCCGTATGTATACGCTCAGATGATAGCCGGAAAGGACGCTGCTCGTCACGGCGAGGCAAAGAACTCCTGGCTCACAGGTACGGCGGCATGGAATTTCGTGGCTGTATCGCAGTACATTCTCGGTATCAAGCCGGATTACAACGGTCTTAAGATAGACCCGTCCATTCCCTCGGCATGGGACGGCTTTACCGCGTCAAGACTGTTCAGGGGCGCGACCTACAACATCACGGTTTCCAATCCCGAACATACCGGTCATGGCGTTAGATCGGTAAAGGTAGACGGCAAGGACGTTGACGGCAACATCATCCCCGCATTCAGCGACGGTGTTCATACTGTTGAAGTAGTCCTCGGCTAATACAAAATACATAAAAACTCTCCCCGTCATAAGACGGGGAGAGTTTTTATGAGAGGATATCTTTGCTATGCTTTGTAAAGATCGCTTGCTTTGACCGCGGCGGTCACCTGACCGTCAACTCCTATCACGATATAATCCGGTTTACCTACAATGCCTACCTGTTGGACAGTATAAACATTGTCATAAACAAATCCTGCGAGCGGTTTGCCGCCGTATGTCCTTGAACCTCTTTTGACTCTGACCTTCTCCCCTACCTTAACTTTTACGGCGGGAGCTTTATACGGTATGAGATCGTCAGCATTTACCGCAGCGGTAACTTTTCCGGCAATTCCTATCACTATATAGTCCGGCTTGCCGACAATGCCGACCTGCTTGACCGTGTAAGCGTTATCATATACAAAGCTGGCAAGCGG
Organism: uncultured Ruminiclostridium sp.; assembly: GCA_947630685.1. Taxonomy (GTDB): domain Bacteria; phylum Bacillota; class Clostridia; order Oscillospirales; family Ruminococcaceae; genus Ruminiclostridium_E. Next base: position 3,299 of record CANRII010000110.1, read on the forward strand.
CTTACCGTCATAGGTCTTTGCGCCCCTCTTGACCTTTACCATTTCCCCGACCTTGAATACGGGCTTGGGTTTAGGCTCCGGTTCAGGCTTGGGTTCGGGTTTATTCTTATCGTAAAACTCCTTGGTGATGGAGGGATAATCCACATAGCACAGATTGCCGTCGGTTTCTATGCCGCCTATAGTATCCAAGCCCCATTGCCATATCGTCTGACCGAATTCAAAACCGGTAGGCTTGTTAGGGCTGTCTGTCCAGTTAGCGAGCCAAAGGTCATATTTGTCTACTATCTCTGACTTTTCAATATAATTCAGTACCCAGCTGGGATTCAGGTATACGCCGCAGGGATAGCCGCCCTTGATGACCGCATTGCAGAACGCTTTTATTATATCGGTGCGTTCCCTAGTGGTGAGCAGATCCACCTGCTGCTGACTTTCTATATCGTAAAATACGGGATATTCAGGTTTATAGTCCTTTATCGCGGCAAGGCAGGCGGCAGCCTCGGCCTTTGCGTCTTTAACGCTCATCGCGGTAGAATACCAATAAAAGCCGAACGGTATACCGACCGACTTAGCGCCGGCTATATGGGAATAAAGCAGCGAATCTGTGCTCTTCCCTATTCCCGCACGAATGATCAAAAAACGTATTCCGTAATCCTTAGCTGCAGCAAAATCGAAATTTCCCTGTGCATAGCTTATATCCGCGCCTTTGAGCGGCCGTGAGAGTTTTTTATACATACTGTTTCACTCCTTTTAGATAATATGCGCTCCCGCGATAACAAAATATGCGGCTGGCAAAAATATGGTGTATGTACCGAAAATCACAAGATGAAACTATTGTGAAATTTGTTGACATATTTCGATTTTTATGTTAAACTGCAAATAGAAGAACTGAAAAGCGAGGTAAAACAGCTTGAGCAACAGACGTACCTCATACGGAAAAAAGAAGAAAAATTCCGCGTTCACGGCGCTGCTGACCGTGCCGTGTCTTTGCATATTCGGCGTAGTTGTAGTGTTTGTTATAATTCTTGCGGCAAGCGGAGAGCTTAAAAACGACCTTACTATCGAGGTAAATCCTTCGGAAGAAAGCTCACAGCAGGCTATAAAAGAGGATGTTTCGCTGTCGCTGGAAAACAGCGGAACCTTGGCATATACAAGACCCACGGTAAATATCAATATCGACGACACAGCCGCTCCCGTACCGAATACGGTCAAAGAGCTGCTGACCGGATATTTCACCGACAAATATACTGCGCTTGGCAGTCTGGAATATTCCCCGCTTGACGAATATTTCGATAAGGAAGTCCGCAGGGGCGAGCTTTTCGCCGCTCTCAATTCCACGGTGCTGGAATATGAAGTGTATCTGCACAGATCGTTTGAATCTAACCTGTCATTTACGACCGCCGAGGTCGATATAGCCATCACCGATTTCAAAATAAACGACGGATCTTATTCAATAAGCTACAAGCTCGGAGAAAAGATAGACTTTGCGCTTAGCGACGAATCCTCCTACACGGTCGGCAACGACGGCAAGGCGGAGATATCCTCGGACAGCGGAAAGTTCATCATGCTGTATGATGAAAACGCCGCTACGGTACAAACCGAGGAATACGTTATAACTCGTCTGGATATGGACCCGTACGGTTCCGATTTTACCGAGGCGGATTTTCCGGAAAATACGGATATATCTAAAACGTTCGAGAGCGTTCTTGAACAGCTTACAGCAGCGGTAGACGCGTCGGCAAGCGACCGTAAAAAGCAGGCCGAAACCGCCGCTGACGCCGAAATAACCGTTACCGCCGAGAATGAATACGACAGAGAAGCCGCCGTAGCGTACTCCTACCAATGGACAGACAAGACCTCGGTGGTACGCAACAAAGAAAATTACAGCGACTACTCCGGCTTCGGCGGGAACTGTCAGAACTTCGTTTCACAATGCCTGCATGAAAGCGGGATACCGATGGACAGCAAAGGTACATACGATAAGCAATGGAAATGGTACGACGACGAGCTGAACTACAAGGAGACCGCTAAGGGGCGCGTTCCCTCCTGGTCGGACACCTACAGCTTTTACCAGTATTGTCTTAACAATACCGACGTACTGGTAACAGTACCGGACGCTAATCTTTATACCGGAGAGCCGGGCGATATTATCCAGTATTCGGTCAACGGATACACCTATCATTCGGTCATAATCACTCAAGTAATAACGGATTCCTCCGGAAACATCATCGATTATCTGGTAAACAGCAACACCTCCGATAAGGTGGATTATCCTATGTCGGCTTACGGCTATTCCGATATAAGACTGATAAAAGTAATAGGCAGCAATTGATTTTTTAAGATAAAAATCCCGCCTGAGGTATCATCTTCAGGCGGGATTTTTAGTGTTTTTCTTCTACATAATATTTTGCTTGCGCGTTCCACAGCGTTCTATACTTCCCTTCCGCCGCTTCAAGCTCATCGTGACAGCCGTCCTGCACTATCCGTCCGTCATCGAACACTAATATTCTTTCGCAAAAGCGGCAGCTTGACAGGCGGTGGCTGATAAATACCGAAGTGCGGTCCTTTGCGATGTTGTTGAAATTTTCGTACACCGCCGCTTCGGCGAGAGGGTCAAGGCTTGCTGTAGGTTCGTCTAAGATAACGAACGGCGCGTCCTTATAAAGCGCCCTCGCAAGCGCGATCTTCTGATCTTCGCCGCCGGAAAAATCAACGCCGTTTATATCGTACTCCCTGCCGTTGCAGTAATCCAGCGCGTTTTTGCCGTCCTGCTCGGACTTTATGTCAAGCTCTCTTAACTTTTCGCCCATTCCCGCGCGCTCAAGACAGTCCCGCGCACGCTTTTCATCATATCCAAACCCCGCCGACACATTGTCGCCAAGCGAAAATCCGAATAGACGGAAATCCTGAAATACCACCGAAAAAAGCGCCATATACTCATTATAGCGGTAGCGCGTAATGTCAATGCCGTTAAGTAAAATCTTCCCCTCGGTCGGGTCATACAGACGGCAGAGCAGCTTTATAAACGTCGTCTTGCCCGAACCGTTTTCTCCGACGATAGCTATTTTGTCCCCTATCTTGAATCTCATTGAAATATGCCTGAGCGCCCACACATCGGTGCGGGGATATTTGAAGCTAACGTCCTTAAACTCTATCTCATAATCAAGATCGTCCCGCTTTTCTACGGCAAGCGTGCCTTTGTACATATTATTCGGCAGGTCGAAAAATTCATAGGTCGTCTGAAGATACTTGGTATTGAAGCGCAGCCACGTGCATATCTCGGTCAGCACGTCTACGGCGTTTACAAAACGGCTTATCGCACCCTCGTAAAGCACGAAACTGCCTATCCCGAACGCCCCGCAGAACGCCTTTGCCGCGACGTAAAGATGAATGATTATCTGCATAGCGGCGTTTTTAGGTGCGTCAAGCGCGCCGAACACAAGTCCTGTTTTCTGGAGCTTCAAAAGCCAAGATGGGCGCAGGGTGTGCTTGCGGTACTCGTTAAGAACAATCGGGTGGAGCC
>CANRII010000111.1 GCA_947630685.1 uncultured Ruminiclostridium sp.
GTCGCTACGCTCCTCGTTCAAACAGAAGCTTTCATTTTTTCTAATTAAACGGTCTCACATCATTGACAAATGGACACGCTTTAGTGGAGAAATTGTAAATATCGCATAAAATATCTTGACACACACGCGCGTTTTTGGTATAATCATAATAAGAAATTATGTCGGCTTTCATGCCGCAAATATACGAGAAATCGAGGTAAAAAATAATGAGCATTGAAAAAAAGCTGTGGGGAAACCACGACGGAAAAGACTGCTGGCTTATCACGTTATCAAACGGCAAGCTGACCGCTTCATTCACTAATTACGGCGGCGCGGTAGTCAGCCTTATCGTACCCGACCGCAACGGCGAGAAAGCGGACGTGGTACTCGGCTACGACACGCTGGAGGGCTTTGTGAACGGCAAGAGCTGCCAGGGCGCGCTTATCGGAAGATATGCGAACCGTATAGGCGGAGCGAAATTCACGCTGGGCGGCAAGGAAATAAAGATAGCGCCGAACGACAACGGCGTAAACCATCTTCACGGCGGAAATATAGGCTTTGACAAAAAAGTATGGGAAGTAAAGAATATAAACGACGGCGACGAGCCTAACGTTACTTTCTCCTACACCAGCCCGGACGGAGAGGAAAACTATCCGGGTACGGTAGTTCTGGACGTTACATACACCGTTAAGGACAGCACGCTTGAAATAGCATACAATGCGGTGAGCGATAAAGAAACAATAATGAACTTCACTAACCACTCGTACTTCAATCTGGCGGGAGCAGGTTCGGGAAATATCCTTAATCACACCGCTAAGATATATTCGGAGCAGTATACCCCTGTAGACTCTCTGCTGATACCGACCGGCGAGATAGCCGACGTAAAGGGTACGCCGTTTGATTTCACCGCGGAAAAGCGCATTGCCGAGGATATCGAAAACGGCGCGCTGCCGGGCGGCTACGACCATAACTATGTACTGGGCACTTCGTTCGGCACAAGAAAGGCTGCCGAGATATACGAGCCGAACAGCGGCAGAGTTATGACGGTCTACACCGATATGCCCGCTATACAGTTCTATATCGGCGGCGGTATCACCGAAGAGCCCGGAAAGAACGGCACAAAGCTGTTCAAAAATGCGGGGCTGTGCTTAGAGAGCCAGTTCTGCCCCGATACTCCGAATCAGCCTAACTTCAAGCCCTCCTGCGTATACAAAGCCGGAGAGAAATACACCTCGGTGACAAGCTATATTTTCTCGGTAAGATAAAACCGAAAGGAAACCGTATTTACAATGGATATTTTTAATAATTTCAATCTTGATCCTAACGCTATCGCCGCACACGTACAGTTTGGCTTCGCGCAGATAGGCTCGCTGCTGACGACGGTGGCTATTCCGTCGATAGTGTGGGGCATCTTACAGATAATAGCAAGCTGGATGGTATTCAAAAAAGCGGGCGAGCCCGGCTGGAAGTGCCTTATCCCTATCTATAACGCTTACATCATGTACAAGATAGCCGACAAAAAGCATTATTTCTGGATAATGCTGCTTATAAGCATCCTTGCGGGAGCATTGACCCTTATAACAAATATACTCGCTTTGCTGGCATTGCCTGCGGCGGTGCTTGCGATAGTGCTGATGATAATCGCCGTTGTGCTGAACATCATCGTATATTATAATCTGTCCGTAAACTTCGGACACGGCGCGGGCTTTACGCTGGGACTTATCTTCTTAGGGCCTATCTTCATGATGATACTTGCGTTCGGCAGCTCCGTTTATAAAGGACAGCAGAACCGTTAACGATCTTAAACAAAGCTAAACGGCAGGTCACGCTCACCTGCCGTTTTTTGTTATTGTTTTCTTATACAAAGTATCGGGTAATTATCCTCGTAAGGCTTGACAGCGGCGGGATACTTTTCGGCATAAGCGAACATCTTGTCGGCAAGCCCGTCGTTCAGCAAAAGCTCGCTCAGCGTTTTAAGCGGGAGCGTTGACACATTATTGCACACCGGAGATACCGTTATGCCGAGCAAATTATCGTCTAACCGCATTACGCGAAACGGCCAAACCCTACAGTCAAACGGCTTGTTATCCCCCAACTTACAGCCGTCGGACGTCAGCATAGGGCAATAGCTAAGCTCCTGCCCGTCCTTAAATCCCATACGAAATACCTTTGCATTACCGCGTTGTTCAAGCTCGGCATCAAAGCCGTGCTTATTTAGATATTCCGCTGTTTCATCGGTTATTATCGGTATCTCCCAGATGTCGCTGCGGTCAAAAACGCAGCACACCTTACATTTTGCGCACTCCGCGCGGGAAAGTATTTTACTCAGCATTTTCTGCCGCTCACCCTTTCGATCAAAAATTACAGCATATTAATTCTAGCATAAAATCCGACTTTATGCAAGCCCCGAGCGCTCGACAACATTTTATTACAAAATTCATTGAAAATCGGTTGATTTTTGTCCGGCTGTATGTTATAATTAAAAGAGTGTATTACGTCAGACGAAATTTTCCCGACGTTTAACGCCAAAACATAGTGAAACGACCTGCGTTTCATTTATACAGGCAATAAATATATAAAAAATCGGAAAGGACGCTCTTTTGAGCAAGACTGAAAACATGGAAGTAAATGAAAACATCGCAAAACAATATGAGCTTATCGGCCGGCTGACCGCAGAGGTGGAAAAAGTCATAGTCGGTAAGCGCAACGTGATAAAGCTGCTGATAATGGCGCTTATCTCGGGCGGTCATGTGCTTATCGAGGACGTACCCGGCACCGGAAAAACAACGCTTGCCACCGCGCTGGCTAAGTCCACCTCTCTTAAATGCAAGCGCGTTCAGTTCACTCCGGACGTTATGGCGTCGGACATCACCGGATTTACCATGTACAGCAAGCAGAGCGAGCGGTTCGAGTACCGTTCGGGGCTTATAATGACCAATATATTTATCGCGGACGAGATAAACCGCACCTCTCCGAAAACGCAGTCGGCGCTGCTGGAGGCGATGGAGGAGCAGAGCGTCACCGTTGACGGCACGGTACACCGTCTGCCTATGCCTTTCATGGTAATAGCTACCGAAAACGAATTCGGCTACGTCGGCACCTATCCCCTGCCGGAGGCGCAGCTGGACAGATTCCTTATTAAAATATCGGTCGGCTACCCCTCGTCAAAGGACGAAATGATGATACTTTACAGCCGCAAGGAAAGCAACCCGCTTGACAGCGTAGATCCGATATGCGGCGCGGAAGATATAATAGAGTGTATAAATACCGTCAAAGGTATACATATAGACGCGGCTATCTACAAATATATCGTGGATATAGTTTCCGCCACCAGGACTCACCCGTTCTGCGCTTTGGGCGCAAGCCCGAGAGCCTCGCTGTCGCTTATGAGGGCGAGCCAGAGCTGCGCGCTGATGAACGGCAGGGATTACGTCACGCCGGAGGACGTCGGTAACATGGCGTATTATGTACTTCCTCACAGACTGCACCTGACTCAGGAGGCAAAGGTAAAGCACACCGACGTTAATTTTGTGATAAAAGAGATGATAAGATCTGTCAAGCCGCCGTTCAAGAGCGGAACACGGGAAAGCTAAATGAAAAAATACAGAATATCTTATGCGATACTGTTTGTCGCGTGTACGGTGCTGCTGTTCGCGTATAAAAGCAAGCTCACCACGGTATTGTTCTTTTTCACGCTTATCCTGCCTATCATCTCCTTATTGCTCGCGCTGATAAGCAAGCTCGCTTTCAAGGTAAGCATTATATACCGAAAGACCACGGCGGAAAAGAACGAACCGATACAGGCGACGGTAAAGCTTTCCAATCGATTCATAATGCCGATATCGCCCGGCAGGATGCTCTGTCGTTTTCCGTACAAGCCGAAAAACAATATTGAATATCTCGACATACTTATGACCGTTCCGGCATGCTCGTCGGTGTCTATCGGTTTTTCCGCTCCGATAAAGCTGAGAGGGGTATACCGCACGGGAGTAGAGAAAGTATATATATATGATTTTCTCAAGATATTCCGGTTTGGGAAAAAGATAAACAGGTTTGAAGAGATAACCGTCCTGCCGAGAAAGCTGACGATACAGCCGCTGCTTCCCGACAGCGAGAGCGAAAGCGAAACGGTATCGCCTAACAATTTCGCGCTTAACAAAAACACCTTTGTAAGCGTCAGGGAATACCAGCCGGAGGATTCGATAAAGCATATACATTGGAAAATGTCTGCAAAGCTGGACAAGCTCATGGTAAAGCAGTTTGAGCGCAGCACGGGCGGCACGGCTATAATACTTGCGGATATGAACGGGTACTTCCCTTTTGAGGAGGACAATTTTGAGGCCGCGGACTGCGTAATGGAGATAATGCTTGCGCTGACCGGGGCGCTTATAGCGGAAAACGCGTCCTGCCTTGATCTCTGGTACTCCTCCGGCGAAAAAAGCTGCGAATACATGACGGTCACCGACGAGGAAGAATTTTCGGTGTTATACGACATCATGTGCAAGCTGCCGAGGCAGACCGAGATATTCCTGCCGGAGGATACTGCGCGCAGCTTTACGGATATACCGTCCGACGCGGGGGAGGTGTACTTCATCACCTCCCAGCTGAGAACCGATTTTATCAATAAGATCGGAGATATTGAGCTGTTTTTCAATAAAAAGCTGAAGATACTGCTTTTGGAAAGCCAGATGCTCTCCGAGCAGCAAAACGAACTTATCGGGTCGATACCGCGCCTCGGTCAGACCGAGCTGTGGAAAATAGACAAAGACAATATCGAACTGTCCCTCAACAACGCTATCTCACAGTACAGTAAGAGATAGCCTTAAAGAAAGCATGGTCATACCGCATTGAAAAAAGACAAGAAGAAAAAAGTAAAAAAGGCGGAGGAGCTAAAGCCGACGGTGCTTATCGGCAACACTTTGAAAAAAAGCGATAATCCTCTGCTTATGCTTGCAGTAAAGCTGATTTTTACATATCTGTTCACTTTCGGGATAATCATGAATTTCACCGAAATATATGGTATCCCCTATGAACTCGGCACCGCCGCGGAGCAAACGCTGCTTTTCGTTACGGTGTTTTTTGCCATATTCACTTTGATACGGCTAAGATACGTCATACCCGCGACCGTGGTCATCGCCGGAGGCGTGTTTTTCTTATGGCACAGCGGTATAATCTCGGCTTTGAGCGTGCTGAAGGATCATCTGCTGATATATCTTGACAGCAGGCTGCTCTCCTCTATGCAGTATGTACCGTCGGACAGCGTCGCGTATCTTACACATACTCAGGACTATATTTCCGGCAAAAACCTCGCCATGCTGATAGTGACGGGATTTATTGCATATATCGTGACCTTATGCTGCTATAAAAAATTCAGCGCCGTGGTAATGCTGGCGCTGATCTCCGCTTTGTACGTACCGGCTATCATTGCGGAAAAGGCCGACTATACAATGTATCTTCCGGTAATTATACTTGCGTATATCGGAATGTTCGTGCTGTCCTCCTCAAACGAGATGACCTCGGACTATAAATACCGCGGTAAAGAAGATAAAAATAAAGACACACGGCTCGGCGTGATAGACCGGGCTTATGAAAATATACTCCACTACAGGCACAGCTGTATCACCGGACTGCTGTCCTCTATCGCCGCGCTGCTGCTGGCGTTTTCGATAAGCTTGCAATTCCCCGGATACAGCTATCTTGACGTAAACGAAGTCATAGACACCGTGGGAAAGATAGTAAACGACGCGGGCGAATATTTCTCGAATCTGATAAACGGCGACGTGAACAGCGTATTCAGCGGATATTTCTCCACCGATAACTTTTTTATAAACAACCATATCGAGATAAACTCTCCCCCGTCCACCAAGACCGAGCAGATACTACGCGTATATTCCAACACCTCTAAGCCTATATATCTTATCGGCGATATCGGGGTGAATTTTAACGGCAGCTCATGGGAAAGCATACAGCAGCTTACCGGCAAAAATACCTATATCGCGGGCGACACCGAAATAAGCGACAGCTTTTCCAACGACAACATTTTGCCTCTGCATGTCGTTACTATGCGTATGAGTTATGATGATCCCAAATTTCTTACATACCAAGACGCGACGGCGTTCGGTATATATAATACCAATGATCTGTATTCTAACGAAGAACTGTCACGGATACTGTTAGACAGCCGCTATGTCAGAATAGATTATCTTAAAAATACCAATATAGTATTCAAGCCGTATATGCTTACAAACGGCAACTACCTCAACCGCACCGACAGCTTTTCGTTCTACGGCGACAGCGTACTGCGCGTTAACGACAGCAAGGACTGGATGCAGCGATATGAAAGCGATTTTATCGTGCCGGAATCGGGCGTGGCGATGGCGCAGGCGTCCTGCTATGAGCCCACCGCGGGAGCGCTGACCGCCGCGATGAGCTCTTTGGGCTACAGCAGCGAAGAGATAAATCAATATCTCAGCGACAAGAGAAAATACGACGACTACGTTCGTCAAATGTATATGAACGTACCGGACAGCGAAAAGGAAAACGCCGCAAGACTGAATCAGGAATTTGCCGACGCGACAGGTCACGGTTTATCCGATTATGCCTACGCATACAAGCTCAGCGAATATTTGAAAAGCAACTACAGCTATTCGCTGAACGTCGATAATTCCGCCGACAGCGAAAATACCGTCCTCGGACACTTCCTGTTCGATACCAAGCGCGGACATTGCGCGCTGTACGCAAGCGCCATGGTGCT
>CANRII010000112.1 GCA_947630685.1 uncultured Ruminiclostridium sp.
CACGATATCGGCATTCTCTATCTCTTTTGCCGATAAATGCGTCTCAAGATTTATATTACCCGCCGTAGCAAAGCAGCTTGAGGGCATAGCGCGCGTGGAGCTTGCCATGCCGGACGCGGCCGAGAAATACCCTGTAATAACGCTGTCGGAAATAAGTAGCACCGTCGAAGTTATACTAAGCGGCGCGGAGCGTCTTAGCATGGTGGCGATACAGGTGGACGTGTGGGATAAGCAGCCCGATCCCCGCACGGTGGTCAAAATGGCGAAGGCGGTCAGCGAGAAGCTCACCGCCTGCGGGCTGACAAGATTTTTCGGACAGCTTATTTTTGAGGGCGGCGGCATTCAGCGCAAATGTATGCGCTTTAATTGCTCTGTCGACGAAGTAAGCGAATTGATTTTCAAGGCATAAAGGAGTGATAATATGGAACTGCTTTCAAAGGGCATAGAATTACAGTATTGCGCGACCGAGGAAGGTACGTACAAATCATTGTATGGGCTGCGCACTACTCCCGATATGGGCGGCGATCCCGAAAAGGTGGACGTTACAAATCTCAAAGATTCTATCAAGCGCTACATCAAGGGATTAAAAGACCCCGGCGACCTGGATTTTGGATTTTACTACAATTCGGATGACGATAATCCCAACGTTACCGAAGAGATGGTAGGCACGTCCTACAGCACGCTGCGCGCACTCGATAAAGCGGGCACAAGCGTATGGTTCAAGCTGATCTACCCCGATAAGACGGGCTATAAGTGGCGCGGCGGCGTATCGGTAAAGCGCTCGGCGGCAGAGGTGAACGCCGCTATACAGTTTACTCTGCGCACGACCTGCGAGACCGATCTCGAAGATATAACCGTCGAGTAACAACATGCTTGACAAATGTCCTTTCCCGTGGTATTATATAGGAAAATAATACCACGGAGGGGATATATTATGAATTGCGAAAATTGCGGCGCCCCTATTAACGAAGAAAATAACGGGGATTTTTGCAAGTATTGCGGGTCTAAGCTGCCGAAAGAGGTCGAGCCCGTGACTAATATCACAAATAACACGACCAATAACACGACCCGAAACGTGACAATTAACATTGCGCGAAAGCAGAAAGAGAAAGCCCCAAAAGTTATTATGCAAGGGGCAACGTCACAACCTACTGTAATAAAGAAAAAAGGCGTTGCTGATTTCATCGTTATGGCAATAGGAATATTGATTATTTTATCAGCAGTACCCGCAAAATCATTTCCGGTTTGCGTAGTAGGTGGAATTTTATTTATAATTGGGCTGTTTTACCCGCCAAAGACAAATGTCTGCCCGCGATGCGGCAACGTTAAAGGAAAGCCTTTAACAACGTGCTCTTGCGGTTATAAAGGCTATGGCTTAGGTCGCACTATCGGTATGATCTTGGCTATCGGAGTGTGGATAATTGTATCATTGGTACTTACGGTTTGATAGTATAAAATTGAATATTCAAATATGCACAAAAATCTATAAGGAAATTTGTGCATATTTTATTTATAAAGCCTCTTGACTTTTGTATCCACCTATGATATTATATATGTGGACACAGAAAAGAGGTGAGCAAATGTCCCCAAGAACAGGCAGACCTACTAATGATCCGAAAAAGTTGAGTACAAGAATACGGCTTTCTGAAGAAGATGTCAGAATACTTGATTATTGCGCAAAAGTAACAGGTTTGACAAAAGCCGAAATCATACGCCAAGGTATCAAAGAGGTTTACGCCAAAATAAAGAAATAAGACGCTGCCCAGTCTACCAAACGCGCAACGTCTTACTAAACAACAACCCAAAGAGGATTGCTAAATATATTATAGCATATCCTCTTTGGGAAATCAAGAGTTTTTAGGAGGATATTTTTAATGTTTACTGAACTTGAAGAAATCAACAACGATTTGAAAGGGCTTTCCTGCATATCTTTTGCCTTGGCTGAACAGGCTGATGGCGGCTCAGTCGATGCAGACGCTTTGATGTTCGTCGCAAGGTCTATCTGTGATGTACAGAAGAGGAGCGAGGCAATATTCAATGAATATCGTGCTGAGAAAAAGAGAGGTGACGTGGCGTGAATGAACTGATAACTATTAACTACGACACCGAAAGCCCTACCGTCAGCGGGCGGGAATTGCACAAAGCGTTGGGCATTGACACTCCATATCATAAATGGTTCCCAAGAATGTGCGAGTATGGTTTTACAGACAATAAAGACTTTTGGACAAATTTGTCCGAAAGTTCGGGCGGCAGGCCTGCAACCGATCACGCTCTTTCCATCCCAATGGCAAAAGAGATATGTATGCTACAGCGCAACGAAAAGGGTAAACAGTTCCGACAGTATTTTATAAGCGTTGAGGAAGCGTGGAACAGCCCGCAGATGGTAATGAAAAGGGCGCTTGAATACGCGAATGCAAGCGTTAAGCAGCTGCAACTGAAAGTTAATGCTCTTACAGTTGACAACGAAATAATGAAGCCTAAAGCGGATTATTTTGACGAGCTTGTCGACCGCAATACACTTACGAATTTTCGGGAAACCGCAAAGCAGCTTGACGTCAAAGAAAAAGTCTTTATCGGTTTTCTTCTTGAGCATAAGTACATCTATCGTGACAAGCGCGGTAAGCTAATGCCTTACGCAGACAAAAATAACGGCTTATTTGAGATCAAGGAAACATATAACGAAAAAACAAAGTGGAGCGGTACACAAACGCTAGTCACCCCGAAAGGGCGTGAAACATTCCGCCTGCTTTTGTTAAAAGCAACGGCGTAAAGGCATAAAATCGAATCGGATAAGCTTTCGCTCAAATTTGAGCAGAAGTCAGACAGTAAAATTGAATATACCAATATGCACAAAAATCTATAAGGAAATTTGTGCATATTTCTTTTATAAAAAGTATTGATAAATTCACGGTATCGTGATATAATATATTTAGAAAGAGGTGAGAAATAATGCCTGAAATTGCAAGGTTCTATGGAATAGTTATAAAGATATTCCTTACAAGAGAACACAATCCGCCGCATTTTCACGCAGTCTGCGGAGAATATAATGCCGAAATATCAATTGCAGACGGTGAAATGCTTGAAGGCGACTTGCCTATCAGAGCGCAGAAAATGATAAAAGAGTGGTGGTCGCTTCACAAAAACGAAATCGCAGAAATGTGGGAAACAAAGACTTTGAAAAAGCTGCCGCCTCTCGAATGAGTCGGAAGTTGTAAAGGAGGTGCGGCAATGGAAAAGATCAAAATAAAAGCCGTATATCCCGCAAACGATCTAAATATAATTGTTGTCTTTACTAACGGTATAATTAAACGTTATGATGTAAAGCAGCTGTTCTCTCAATTTGACTGGTATCAAGAATTAAATAACCCCGATTTATTTCAGCTTGTCAAAGTAGACTGCGGAGGCTGCGGCGTAGCGTGGAATGAGGACATAGACATATCCGAATATGAACTGTGGGAAAATTCCGAGCCGTATATCTCACCGTTTGAGGGTTTAATGTCGTTTGCCGAAGCTGCCGAAAGGTGGCATATAGACGACAGTACTTTACGCAAGGCTGTGTCTAACGGCAGATTAGTAGAAAATATCGATATAAAAAAGTTTGGCAAGCAATGGGTAGTGACTGAAAAGTCGATGCACAATATTTTCGGTGATCCAAAATGAATTAAGTTGTCTGCAAAAAACTTTGCGGAGTGTGTGAGTTGAAATAAAGCCACAGCATAAAATTGAATAAATTAAGCGTCTGATTTTCAGGCGCTTTTTTTATACAAAAAATTAAAATTACGGAGGAAAAACAAATGGAAGAAATGAAGTTACCTTATGTACCTTTTACGGTCGGCGACGAGGAGTACAAGCTGAAGATCAACGCCAAGTCCGCGATAGAGCTTGAAAAAAAGCTCGGTGTATCGCTTGTCGAGGGTATGCGGGATTTTGACAAAATAGGGACGGTGACCGCGTATTTGCGGGCGTCCTTGCAGGCGTATAATGCCGGTGTCAAGGAAAGCGACGCGATAGAAATTTACGACGATTATATATCGGCGGGCGGCAATATAAGCGACTTTGCGGATGTGCTTACCGAGGTTTTGATAGTATCGGGTTTTTTGAAGCGCTCGGTGATAGAAGAACTCCGGGCGCAGACCGAAACAATAAAACGCATAGCGGCGAAAGCGTCAAAAACGCCGCGCAGCTGATAAAACAATTATATTACCCCGCTCTTGCGGTAGGGATAAGCAGTACGGAGCTTTGGGAGCTTTCTCCCCGCGAAACAGCGGACCGTATAATCGCGGTAAACGAGCGGGAGAAAGCAAGAAACAAAGCAAAGCTGCGCGAGATATGTATGCTGGCGTATAACACCGCAGCATTGACAACAATAGGAATAAATGCACCGAGGAAATTTCCGAAAAACGAAACGGAAATTTTCCCCGGTGTTTTTGATATGCCGGGCACGAAAGGCGTACCGGTGTCGGATTGGAAGCGCAGCAAGGAGCAGATGGAAGAATATGCCCGCCTGCGTAAAGGCAAGGTGATCAAATGACGGTCGAAGAACTTAATGTCATAGTAAAGGCAAATACGGCTGATTTTAACAATAAAATAAACGCGGTGCAGACGCAGCTGAACGCCACAAAAAGTACCGCAGTAAGCGCCGCGTCGGGTATGAAGTCGGCGTTTGCGTCGATGGCTAAAATGGCGGCGGTCACTATGACGGTAAAGCTGCTCAAAGACAGCAATGAAGCGTATCAAGTCCAAATGCAAAACGAGCTTAAGCTTGAAACGATAATGCTCCGCCGTATGGGTGCGTCGAACGAGGAAATACAGCAGATAAAAGACCTCGCCTCGGCTCAGCAGCAGTTAGGCGTTGTCGGTGACGAGGTACAGCTTGCCGGTGCGCAGCAGATAGCGACATTCGCGACGGAAAGCAACACATTGCAGACCCTTATTCCCGCTATGAATAACCTGCTTGTACAGCAGAACGGGCTCAACGCTACATCAGAGGACGCGGTAAGCATAGGAAACCTTATGGGAAAAGCGCTGCAAGGTCAGACCTCGGCGCTTACCCGCGTCGGGATTACATTTTCAGAAGCACAGGAGCAGGTGCTTAAATACGGTAACGAGGAACAGCGCGCCGCTACTCTCGCCGAGATCATCACCGATAACGTCGGCGAGATGAACGAAGCATTCCGAGGCACCACCGCAGGGCAAGCAAAGGCGACTATGAACGCACTCGGCGACACTATGGAAAAAATTGGGGCGGCAATACAGCCCTTGATCTCGTCGGCACTACCTATATTTGATCAATTGCTTAATGCGGCAACGCCCGTAATCTCGCTTATATCGTCAGCATTAAACGGATTGAGTGAAATTATATCCGCCGTTGACGCACGCTTTTCTGCGGCGAATCCCACACAGCAAAAAGCGTTGCAGATAGCTTTAGGCTTGGCGGTAGCCATACCCGCCGTTACTCTTGCTACAAAGGCTATGACGGCGGCAAAAGCTGCTTATTCCGCCGTTGTCAGCATACTTATCCCAAAGCAATTGACTTTTGCGTCGGCGTTAAAAGCTACCATGGGGTGGATGTCGCTTATTATAGGCGCACTTGCTCTTTTCGGCGTTATGAATAACAAAGCGTCCGAGAGTACCGGCGACATTACCGACAGCACGAAAAAACAGGGTGAGGCAGCCAAAAAGACAACGGAAAACATAAAGAAAGAAGAAGAGGCTACCGACGACCTAACGGACAGCGTTAAGCGCACGCTCGCGGGGTTTGACGAGATAAACCGTTTAGGCGAAACGGGCAGCACTATAGGCTCGCAAATAGTGTCTGATGATGACATAGCCGCCGCCGAGGAGTACGGAGCCGTTGTATCTGATGTGATGGAAGAAATAAATAACACCGATACGACAAGCGGCCTTAGCGGTTTTCTGGACACGTTCGGTCAGATAGTGGACAAGGTACGTCAGGGCGACTTAAAGGGCGCGTGGGACGTACTTTGGAACGCCATAGATAAAACTATGCAGAACGCCTTAGGCGACGACTGGAAGCACTTTACCGGTTTTTGGGGAGACGTTTTCAGCAAGATAGGTTCCGGCGACTGGGAGGGTGCGTTATTGCTTGTGATGAACGGTTTTAATGACCTTATGCACGGACTTCTCGGCGAACCATGGGATAACTTTGCTAAATTCTGGGGCGATGTCGGTGCAAAAATACAGTCCGGCGACTGGGAAGGTGCGTTATTGCTTGTCATGAACGGTTTTAACGATCTTATGCACGGACTTCTCGGCGAACCATGGGATAACTTTGCTAAATTCTGGGGCGATGTCGGTGCAAAAATACAGTC
>CANRII010000113.1 GCA_947630685.1 uncultured Ruminiclostridium sp.
CAGCTGCCCACCTCGAAGTATTTTTTCTGGCGGGGCGACCATGCTTCAACATCGTAGGATTTTACTTTAAGATCGGCGAGGTCTCCGGAGCAGCATTCTATAGTTCTCACCGGAATATCCATTGAGCGGAACAGATCGACGGTATTTTGCCACAGGCGGTCGAACCACATCGGGCTGTCCTCCGGCTTGCAAACGACTATCATTTCCTGTTTTTCAAACTGATGGATACGGTAGACGCCGCGTTCTTCTATGCCGTGCGCGCCTTTTTCCTTGCGGAAGCAGGGGGAATAGCTGGTGAGGGTATACGGCAGAGCTTCCTCATTATTGATAGTATCGATAAATTTACCTATCATGGAATGTTCGCTGGTGCCGATCAGGTAGAGATCCTCGCCCTCTATCTTATACATCATGGCGTCCATTTCGGCGAAGGACATAACGCCGGTGACCACGCCGCCTCTTATCATAAAGGGCGGCACGCAGTAGGTAAAGCCGCGGTCTATCATGAAATCGCGCGCGTAAGAGATAACTGCGGAATGGAGTCTTGCGATATCGCCCATAAGGTAATAGAAACCGTTGCCGGCGACTTTTCTTGCGCTGTCGAGGTCAAGGCCGTTCAAACGCTCCATTATTTCGGAGTGATAGGGTATCTCAAAATCCGGCACTACGGGTTCACCGTATCGGGTTATCTCGACGTTTTCGGAATCATCCTTGCCTATCGGTACATCGTCGGCGATGATATTAGGGATCACCATCATTATCTTCTTTACCTGTTCGCCGAGCTCGGTCTCTTGTGTTTCAAGCGCGGCGAGCTCATCGGAAAACTCCTTTACCTGAGCCTTTACCTTTTCCGCCTCGTCCTTTTGACCTTTAGCCATAAGGCCGCCTATTTCCTTAGACAAGCGGTTACGGTCGCCTCTAAGCGTATCAGCTTTAAGCTGAGCGGCGCGCAGCTGTTTATCCAGTTCGATTACTTCGTCTACCAGCGGCAGTTTTTCGTCCTGGACTTTCTTTTTGATATTTTCCTTTACCTTATCGGGGTTTTCTCTTAAAAATTTTATATCTATCATTTTTTATCTCCTATACACATGTTCCACATGGAACATTATTTCGCCAGTTTGTTCACTATGTCGGTAAGATCTTCCTTGCTGTAAAATTCGATCTCGATAGTGCCTTTCTTTCGTCCGGGAATTACCCTGACCTGCGTTTCCAAAGCCTTTGCAAGCGCTATCTCCGCTTCAACGTAAAACGTTTCGCGCGGTTTATCCTCCTGCGGCGGCTTGTCCGCGTTTCTTACCATGCGCTCCATCTCACGGACGGAAACTTCCCTGGTGGACGCCTGACATGCAAGGTCTACCATGCGCTTTTTATCCTTGAGCCCCATAAGCACCTTGCAATGGCCTACCGACAATTGGTCTTTCTCCACAAGCTCCTTTACCGCGGGCGGAAGTGAAAGCAGCCGCAGAGAGTTTGCAATGGAGGAACGCGCCTTGCCTACCGCCTTTGCGACCTCGTCCTGCGTCATGCCGTATTTGTCCATCAGCTCCTTGTAGCCGTTGGCCTCCTCTATCGGATTGAGATTCTCGCGCTGGAGATTCTCTATCAGCATTATCTGATGAGCCTGCTTGTCGGAAAGATCTCTTACAAATACCGGAACTTCGGTAACTCCCGCCATCTTGCAGGCACGCCAGCGCCGCTCTCCCGCGACTATCTGATAGCGGCCGTCCGGTATCGCGCGCACTAACAGCGGCTGGATAAGTCCGTTGTTCTTGATGGAATCCGCCAGCGATTGCAATGCTTCCCTGTCGAAATTCTTTCTGGGCTGGGACCTGTCCGGCTCAATGTCCGATATCCTCAACGTGGTGACGCTTTCTTCCTCGTCAAAGCTGTTATCGTCAAACAAGCTGCTGAAGCCCTGTTTTAACACTTTTTTCGCCATTTATTTACCTCCGTTCGTGTCCGCTGCGTCCAGCTTTTTTATGATCTCCTTGGCAAGGCGGGTGTATGCCTCCGCGCCTTTGGAGCTTTTATCGTAATATATAATCGGCATACCGTGGCTGGGCGCCTCGGATATGCGGACATTTCTGGGTATGACCGTGTCGAATATCGACGAGGGAGGAAAATTCTCCTTGATGTCCTTCATTATCTCGTTGGATTGCAGCAGCCGCTTATCCAGCATAGTGAACACTATACCCATAAGCATGAGATTCTTGTTGGCGGTCTTTTTGACCTTTTTAACAGTAGCTAACAGCTGCGCCAATCCCTCTAAGCTGTAATGCTCGCACTGCATAGGGACTATTATCTTATCGCAGGCAACAAGCGCGTTTATCGCCAGCACGCCGAGCGACGGCAGGCAGTCTATGATTATTATATCGTACTCGTCCTTTATCTGCAAAACGGCTTTTTTAAGCTGGTGGTTGCGCTGTTCCAATTGCAGCAGATGTATCTCAGCCTCCGCCAGCGCGGATGATGAGGGGATTATGCTTACGTTTTTGAACTGCGTTTTTATAACGGCGTCCTGCGGACGTATTTCGGACATTACCACGTCATAGCTGGTATATTGCAGCGTTTTTTTGGGTATTCCGTACCCGGAGGTAGAGTTTCCCTGCGGGTCTAAGTCTATAAGCAGGATTTTTTTGCCTCTTGCGCCGAGCGCGGCGCTGATATTTACCGCGGTGGTGGTCTTGCCCACGCCGCCTTTTTGATTTACGACTGAGATTACTGTTCCCATATTCCCTCCGATAAACATACTAATGATATTATAACTCTTATTGTTTGCTCTGTCAAGCTCGGAAAGAAAAGAAAACAGAAAAAACCGCACGTTCAGCGCGTGCGGCAGAATGTTCCACGTGGAACATCACTTGGCGGGTGTGTCCTGCGGTATCCTTATAACATATTCAATGTATCCGTTCTCTATCCGACGGGTAGAGTCAAACTCCACCCCCGACTTCCTCATCGTTTCTATAGTGCGGTTGATGTTGTTGATGTACAGCAGCTTTTCCTTGAACAGCCAGCAGCGCCGCTGCTTCGCCGGAGGCTTAGGGTGCAGCAAATGCTCTATATATGCGTCGGTCTGAGACGCGTTGAGCCCCAGCTTGTTTATCTTTTCCGCAGCCGCCATGCGCTCCCCGTCTGGAAGCTTTAATAGCGCCCTCGCCTGCCGCTCCTTAAAGCCGTACTCGGTTATCGCTCTCTTTACCTCCGTCGGCAATTTTAACAATCTCAGCTTGTTGGCGACGGTGCTTTGCGCCTTTCCGAGCTTCCTCGCGACCTCCTCCTGCGTCAGGCCGTAATATTCTATAAGCCTGCTGATAGCCTCCGCCTCTTCAAAATAATTAAGGTCGCTGCGCTGGATGTTTTCAAGTATGCTGAGTATCGCGGATTCCTCGGAGGTACGCTCGGCTATTATGACCGGCACCGATGAAAGCCCCGCGAGCTTCGCCGCCCTAAGCCTGCGCTCCCCCGCTATCAATTCATACCTGCCGTCCTCTGTCTTTCTGACAGTCAAAGGCTGCAAAATGCCGTTTTCCTTTATGCTCTGCGCTAATCCCGCAAGCTCCTGCGGGTCAAAATCCTTTCGCGGCTGGTTAGGATTCGGAAAAATTATCCCCGGCTGCAATTCCGTCACGCTGCCGCGAAACCTGTCCTTTGCCTTAAATATCACTCCCATATTGACCGTCCTTTCGCTTAACGTCCCGGCGGCTTGTCCGCCATGTCTTTATCATAACAGACTTTTCCCGATATTTCCATACAAAAATTCCCGCGTTTTTCTGCCTAAAACGCGGGATATCAACATTTTATGAGATTTTACAGCGGTTTTTTCTTTATCATCGCGGGATTTCTCGGGTATTTTGGCGAAGTATGAGAGATTTTTTCTATAATAAAAAGTCGCCGGCTGTCGCCGTTTGTAATATTATAGTCCCTTATTTCCGTTAATTTCCCGCCTAGCAGCCGAATGGCCTCCTTTGCCGGAGCTATATCCTCGTTGACGGACTTCAGCGCGAAAAATTTTCCTCCCGGCTTTACATAAGGCAGGCAATATTCGCTCAGCACCGGCAAAGCCGCTACCGCCCTCGCCGTGGCAAAATCATACCTTTCCCGCGCGGTCTTGGCAAAATCCTCCGCCCTGCCGTGAACTATCTCGGCGTCTATTTCCAATAAAGCGCATGCCTTGCGCAAAAACACGCAGCGCTTTTCCAACGCCTCTAACAGCGTCGCTTTAAGATCCGGACGGTATATCAATAAAGGCAGCGACGGAAACCCCGCCCCCGTGCCTATATCTATGAACCGCTCGCCGGAGCTTATATCCAGATCGGCAAACGGGATTATGCTGTCCGCAAAATGCTTCGCCGCCGCCTCTTCAAACTCGGTCACAGCCGTAAGATTGACGTTTTTGTTATACTCGACCAAAAAATCGTAAAACTTCGCCAGCTTTTCGGCTTGAACTGGGGATAAGCTCACCCCGCCTTTTTCAAGCTCGGCACGGATATATTCAGCCTTGTCCATGTCTGCCTCCCTCCAGCCAGATAAGCAAAACCGAAATATCCGCCGGATTCACGCCGGAGATACGCGCGGCCTGCCCGATATTCAGCGGCTTATGCAGATTCAGCTTTTCCCTTGCCTCCAGCCTTAGCCCCGATATTTCGGAATAATCGGTATCCGGCGGCAGCAGCTTTTCTTCCAGCTTTTGCATACGCTGTATCTTTTCGGTCTGGGTTTTTATATAGCCCTCGTATTTTACCTCTATCTCCAGCTTTTCTATGAGCTCCGGCGCAAGCTGAGGGCGTCCGTTATCAAACTGTGCGATATCATTATAGGAAAGCTGCGGCCTTTTCAGCAGCTCTATAAATTTAACGCTCTGCGTTATCGCGGAAGTACCCTTTTCAGTCAGCACCTTGTTAAGCTCCTCGCTCGGAGGAACGGAGGCGCTGCATATCCTGTCCTTTTCCGCGTCTATTTTCGCGCGGCGGTCAAGATAAAGCTGATATCTCTGCTCGCTGACCAGACCCAATTCCCTGCCGGTCTTTATAAGTCTTTCCTCCGCGTTATCGTGTCTTAAAACCAGCCGATATTCGCTGCGGCCGGTCATCATACGATACGGCTCGGTGCAGCCTTTTGTAACAAGATCGTCTATCAGCGTCCCAATATAAGAGCTGCGCCGGTCAGGGATATACATTTCTTCTCCCCGTATGCTTCTTGCGGCGTTTATTCCCGCTACAAGGCCCTGCACCGCCGCCTCCTCATAGCCGCTTGTGCAGTTGAACTGCCCCGCGCCGAACAGCCCTTTTATCTTCTTAAACTCCAGCGTAGCGTACAATTCCAGCGGATCGCAGCAATCATATTCGATAGCGTAAGCTGGGCGCATTATCTCGACGTGCTCTAATCCCTTTATCGTCCGTAAAAACTGTATCTGCACATCCTCCGGCAGCGAGCTTGACATACCCTGCAAATAGCACTCGTCGGTATCCAACCCCATCGGCTCAACGAAAAGCTGATGTCTCGGCTTATCGGAAAATCTCACTATCTTATCCTCTATACTCGGGCAGTAGCGAGGACCTACGCCTTTGATCCTGCCGGCATAAAGCGGCGAGCGGTGCAGGTTATCCAAAATTATCTTATGCGTATTCTCATTTGTATAAGTAACGAAGCAGGTAGATTTATTTTCGAGCGTAAAGGTATTATCAAAGCAAAACGGCGTGATATACTCATCGCCCTTCTGCTCCTCCATCACCGAAAAATCCACCGAGCGGCGGTGAACTCTTGCGGGCGTGCCGGTCTTGAATCTGCGCAGCTTGAGCCCCAGCTTAGCAAGGCTGTCGGTAAGTCCTATAGCGGCGTTGACGTTATCCGGACCGCTGGTATAATTGCACTCGCCTATATGTATTTTCCCGCCGAGGTAGGTGCCGGTGGTAACGATAACGCACTTCGCTTTATAAAACGCGCCGAGCTTGGTAATAACTCCGGTGACTCTGCCGTTTTCGGCGGTTATCTCGGTGACCTCCGACTGTTTTATATCAAGTCCGGGGGTATGTTCAAGCGCGCTTTTCATATAAGTATGGTACTTCACGCGATCGCTCTGCACTCTTAGGCTGTGTACCGCGGGGCCTTTTCCTCGGTTGAGCATACGGGACTGGATAAACGTCGCGTCGGCGGCCTTACCCATTTCCCCGCCGAGGCAGGACAATTCTCTTACCAGCTGCCCTTTAGCGGAGCCGCCTATACAAGGGTTGCAGGGCATATTTGCTATTGCGTCCAGGCTAAGCGT
>CANRII010000114.1 GCA_947630685.1 uncultured Ruminiclostridium sp.
ACGCCAGCGGCAGCCATAACGTATCGTCGCTGCAGGTCGTGCGCACGCCGTTTATCCCCTCCTCGCTGACGTGGTACCAATGCATAACGTCCCCCTGCTCGAACTGGGCGCGGCAGCTTTTCAGTATAAGATATTTAAGCAGCCCGGGCTTGATATACGCCGCCGCCATGCCGTCCTGTAATTGGTCGCGAAAGCCGAACGCCCCTCCGTTTTGGTAAAAGCCGGTGCGGGCGTATATCCTGCCCTTTATTATCTGATCCGGCAGCCAGAGGTTCATCAATGCGTCTATTGAGCGGCTGCCGGTCGCGTATTTTATCCCGCTTACGTCCTCGGTCTTGAGCCGTTCTTCTTTTATAAGCCGCGTCATGACCTCGGCGGTCTTTCCCGCGGGACAATAAAGAGAAGCGTAAGAGATAATAAACACCGCGCTGCGGCTTTGTCCGGCGGGAATATTTATACCGGTCGAGGCGGCGAGGCAGTCTCCGTTCGGCGTTATCTTAAAATCCTCGCTCAGCGCGCCGGAAAGCTCGGTGCCGTACACCGCGCCTTTTGAGTATAACGCAAAGCGGCCGTGAAAGCCCTCCGGCGATAACATTCTCGCGGTGACGCAGCCGTCGTTTATCTCGGTCACCGCCTTGCCGGAAAGCTTTGCCGTAAGCAGCGCCGACAGCGAAATATCCTTATCAGAGCAGTTGTCCAGCTTTACCCGTATTATCTCCGCCATTCCCTTTTCGGGCACCGCCGCGGTGACCTCATACACTATCCCGTCCTTTTTGGAAAGATACCGCGCGGTGCTTTTTCCGAAAACGCAGGTGCTATTCTTTACTATATCTATATACTTCCCGCCGCGCAGGATATAAAGCCGCATACCCTCCGCCCTGCCGGTAAGCTCGTTATCCCACGGAGCAAGGGTATTCAGCGCGCTGTTTTTAGCCCAGCAAAAGCCGAGAGAGTTACTATGCACCAGCGCGCCGAAGGTCATATTCGCAAGCGGCTTGCTCCACGGTACTAACGGAGTATGGTTTATCACATACCCGCCGGAGATGAACCCCTCCTCCATATCCGCGCGGTCGGAGGTCTTTATTTGAGGTCTGTCGGGAAGTTTTATCGGACGGTTATCGGTAGGATGCTCTGCGGGGGCAAAATAACAGCAGTAGTATTTCAACAGCGCAAGACAGTTATCGCGAAACTCCCCGCCGTTTATCACCACCGTACGATCATCAAAGCCGAAAGAGCGCTCTACCGCCGCTTTTATCCTGTCGAAATGCCCCTCGCAGATAATTATGGGGGTAAAGTCAAACCCCGCGCTTATCAGCCGTCTTGCCGCTTTTAACACCGCGTATAAGCTGTCGTTGTCCCGCTCACAGGTAAAGCATACCGCCGGTCGGGAGGTGTCTATCCCGTACCGCCACAGCTCGGAAAACGTCCCGGCCGGCTTTTTGTCCGGCGTGATATTGCCGCCGCCGTATACTAAATAGGGGAGGATAGAAAACGCTATCATTCGCGACAACGGAGAATATGCCGGCATGGTAAGCTCCTGCATGACCTCATCGCGCGCCGACTCGGCAAGCGCGGCGGCGTCATCGGGACTGTTCGCGCAGCAGATATACATGGATATTTCCCTGCCTACGTTCTTTTTCAGCGTAAACGGCAGGCTGACATATACGCAGGGCGCGGGTACAAAGCTTAAGATATTGCTAAGCAGCGGCTTATCTATATCCGCTTTTTCCCGGTCAAAGCAGCAGTACAGCTCGCTGTCGAACGCTATCGCCATGGATATTTTTTCGCCGGAATCCCTCATGCGGCGGGTAACCGTGATGATGCTTTTCTCTTCAATATACTTGCAGTCGATGAACATATCCGAAAACGCCGGGTGCATGGTAACCGCCCTATCGTAACCGAGCGCGGGGCGCAGATAGATATTAAGCGACAATTTTCGCTCGTGCGGGGTACGGTTTTCGACAAAAAACGCGTGACGTTCGCAGGGGCGGGTCTTATCCAAAGTGATATTTTCGCTCATGATAAGCCCGTTTTGCTCGTTTTTATAGCCGCCGTTAAGGGAAAATTCCCCGCCGCGCAGGTCGTATATATTACCGTCCTCGATTATCCTTACCGTAAAGGACTTTTTAGGCTCTTTTCTGTCATACTGACCGTATACCGCCGGATAAAAAAGCGAGCGGCCCAGCCATATACTTTTTTGCAGCGCGCCCTCGCCCGAATGAGCCTTAGAAAACTCCGCCACCGTCATACCGCCGTTTGTAAGAAAGCCGCAGCCGCAGCCGGAATTATCCTGCCTTACCGTCTTTTCCTCCGGCCGTAAAGCGGGGCGGCGGTTTTTATACAGCATATTGCCGCCGGTTATTCTTTCCTCGTTCATCTCTTCTCCTCTTTTCATATCCTCGTCGCTCATGAATAATTTTACCGCGATATCTCCCATCAGCACGTTAGCGCAGGCTATTATGCTCATGCCCTTATGGTGCGCCATAAAGCTCTTTACCGTCCTGCTTCCGTCGGTGCGCTCGGGTGAAAAGTCTATAGCCTCGTAATAGCCCATATCCGCGCTGCGGCAGCCCAGCTCTCTAAATCTCACCAGCAGATTAAAGCAGCCGTAAAAATCATACGGCAGCATCAAAAACGCCGAATACGGCGAATATACCGGCTCGAAATAAAAGTCCGGCCTTAACGACGCGTCCCTCACTCCGAAGGCGCGGTACTGGTAATTAAGCTCTCTGTCAAACGCGTAGAACCCGCTTTCGCTGATACCGAACAAGCCCTTATGCGCCGATCTTTTCTGACAATGGAGCGCATATCTGAGATTTTCATAGATAAGTCCGCCCCTCGGCGCGGGGAGCAAAAGCTGCGGCATGAAATATTCAAAGCAGGTGCCCGACCAGGAAAGGCTGCCGCGATATACCGAGCTGCGCCCCTTTACCGCGGACAGCGCGTGTCGGTGCGCTATCGGCAATTGCCCTTTTGCCACTCCGTAATAGCCGGTCATCCTCGCCTCGCTCATCAGCAGATCATAGCTGCTGTCGGTGAGCTTTTCGGTATCGGCGTCTATCCCTATCGCAAGCAAACGGGTGTCCGGTCTGTAAAACGCGTCTATCCTCACCGCGTCGCAGATAGCTTTTATGCGGTCGTACAGCGCTTTGTCATAGTCCTTTACCCCCTGCTTTAACGCGGTGAGGCAGCAGACGAAGTTCCCGCTGTCCACGGACGAAACAAAATCGCTCAGCGGTTCTAACGTGCGGGTGTCGTACCAGTTATAAAGATTTCCCCGGTATTTGCGAAGTACCTCGACAGTGGACAAAGCGGCGGAAATGCGGTCTGTAAATTCCCTCCTGCCTATCAGCCCCGCTTTCTCGGCGCAAAGCATAGACAGCATATACATGCCGATATTTGTCGGAGAAGTTCGATATGCGACGGCCGGCACCGGCTCTGTTTGTACGTTGTCCGGCGGTAAAAAATTATTCTCCTTATTCGCGTAGGTAAGATAAAAGCCAAGCTCGTCCTTCATAAGCTCGGTAAGCGCTTTTTTCTGCTCCGGCTTTAACGATAAGCTTACGGTGCGGCGGGGAGAATCCAGCGCGATAAATACCGGTATCTGGGATAAAAACAATGCCGCCGCGCCAAAGCTCACCGGAGAAAATAAGCTCAGCGGCAGGGCTATAAGTGTGGACGTTGCCAAAGTTTTCGCGGTTTTAAGAGCTCCCGCGGCATTTTTCGACACCTCGAACGCGGTGGTCCAGCACAGCATGTTCCGCCTTGTCAGCATGCGCCATAAGGTTATCAGCAGCGCCCAAAGCGAAGAAAGCCCGCTTTTCGGTATCAAAATAAGCTCGCACAGCAGCCGATAGATAAGCCGCTCTCTGCCGCCTACCACCCCGCTTAAAAACCGCCCGCCGTTATCTTTGGTTATTATCGGGAAAAACGGCGCTATCGCGGTTATCGCCGAAATGACGGCTACCCACGGCGAAAAGCTGAAAAAGCACAGCAGCGTGAATATCGGAGTTATCGCCCTTACGGCGTTATCTATCAGCTTACAGCGATCCAGCGCGGACAGCTTCGGATCGGAAAATATAAACGGTATATTTTGGATATCGCCGCGCTGCCAGCGGGATAAGCGCTTATAATATCCCGCCGTATCGGCGGGAAAGCTCTCGGTAAATTCCTCCGGTACGGCCGCGGTGCGCAGCAGTCCGCCCTCCAGTATATCGTGGGAAAGTATGCGGTTTTCCGGCAGATCGTGGCAGCACTCGCAATAAGCGTCAAGGTCTATAAGTCCCTTGCCGCAGAATATCCCCTCGTTAAATACCCGCGCGTAAAAATCGCCGTTTATCCCGTACTGGGCAAAGCCGTTGCCGCCATATCCGCCGAAGATGGCGGAAAAGCCCGTCTTTACGCAGGAGGAAAGCATAGGCGCCGAGCCGGGCGCGATTATACCGTAGCCTTTTACCACCCTGCCGTCCTCCACCACCGGACGGTTCTGCTCGGCGCAGGCGTACCCCACCAGCGCCGCCGCCCCGTCTATAGGGACCGAGGTGTCGTAATCCAGCGCCAGCAGATATTTCGGGCGGACGGGCGCTTCTCCGTAGAAGATAAACGCTTTCTCCCCGCCGATAAGCGTATCAACAAGCTGCAATAATGCGCCGCGTTTACGCTCATAGCCCATATAACAGCGCATGTTTTTATTATAGCTGCGTTCTCTTAACGCAAAGCTGATATTTTTCTTAGGAGCTTTTGCGTATTTTTTAAGCGCCGAGAGCATTTCTTCATCGCCCGGCGCGGTCTTGGTCTTGCTTTGGGGCAGATCGCACAGCAGGCAGACCTGTAAATTCTCGGTGCGGTTTTTGTTCAAAAACTGCCGCGCTTTTTCCAGCGCAGCGGAAATATCCTTTTTCTCGGTGAGCAGCGTAGAGATAACGCAGAGAGTTTTCGCATTATCGGGAATTTTTCCGGCGTTGTCGTTTTTTGCCGGAGGAAAGCTGCGCAGCCGCGCCGATCTTGCAAGCGCCCGGTCGATAAGATTTTTGCAAAGCGTATAATACGGCAGCAGCAAAAGCAGCGCGGCAAAGCTGCCTAATATGATCATCGACGCTATGGTAAGGACGACCGCCGCCGAAACCGTCCAGCCGAAATATTTTCCGGCGGAGGGAACGGGGAATACTCTTAGAAAATCCTCCTCGATAAGCCTGCCGATAGGCTCGCCCTTTTCCTCCCCGGTAAGGTAGCTCATAGCAAGTCTTATCCCGTCGATATTAGCGGCATTGGACACCATCGCGAGCTTTATCCGCATATCGCGGCGGGTACGGTTATCGGCGGCAATATAGCCTCTGCTGCAAATAAGCTGCTCGTGCAGTTTTGAGCAAGCCGACACCATGCGCTGCCCGTCCACCCTCACCGGGTAGATAAAGGCGCTCAGCTCGCTTTGAAACTCCCTGTCCTCCAACCTACGGGCATAACCGTATAATTTGCACATTCTCCCTGCGGCGATGAGCTGCGGGATAAATTCCGCGTCGGCGTAGCCTATATCCTCCGTTCTTACCGCGGCGCGCAGCTTTTGCTCCATCTCTTCGCTGCCGCGGCAGCCGCCAAGAACGTTATACATCACCGGAAGCAGTCCGTCCGGGGTATTCTCGCACAATACGTTAAGGAATTTATTTACCGGCAAAAGCTCCCGCAGCCTTAGCTCCGCCGCCGCCGAGCTTTCGGGAAAATGCGTTTTAATATATGAGCTTATCACGCGCCTTTGCCGTCTTTGCTGCTTTGCGAGCAGCGACATCGCCGCCTTTGTCTGCATAAACTGCCTCCTTACTTAAACGACAGATAGGTTATTAGTATAACCGGAAAATTTGGTATTATAAATAAATTTTGGGCTCCGTCCAAACCCCTGCAAGGGGGAATGTTTCCCCCTTGACCCCTACAATTTTGGGTTCCGCCCCAAACCCCATATATTTTTTTAGCTCCGCCTCAAGAGCGAAGCCCAAAAATCGGCTCACGGCTCCGCCCCCTAAAAAACTAGTTTATAAACTGTTCGGAAACTTTAGTGTATCGATAGCCCAAAAAATCGAGCTTGGCTCCGCCCCAAGAAAAGTACGGGTTTATAAGCTGTCCGCAAACGTGAATATATCAGTAACCCAAAATTAAAAATCGGGGCTTGGGGCGGAGCCCCAAACAATTAGGGCGGGCGGGTGGGTAA
>CANRII010000115.1 GCA_947630685.1 uncultured Ruminiclostridium sp.
GGACGGATTTTTCTGGCATATAAACTACCCGCTGTCCGACGGCAGCGGCGCGGTGGAGATAGCTACCACCCGTCCCGAGACGCTTCTCGGCGATACCGCGATAGCGGTACACCCCGACGACGAGAGATACAAGAATATTATCGGTAAGACTGTAAAGCTGCCGCTCACCGACCGTGAAATACCCGTTATCGCCGACGAATACGTCGATATGGAATTCGGTACCGGCGTGGTAAAGATAACCCCCGCCCACGACCCGAACGACTTTGAGGTAGGCAGACGTCACGACCTGCCTATAATACACATGATGAACGACGACGCTACCATTAAAGAGGGCGTCGGCGGAAAATACGCGGGAATGGACAGATACGAGGCAAGAAAAGCCATGGTAGCCGATCTTGAGGCGCAGGGACTTTTGGTAAAGGTCGAGCCGCACCGTCACAACGTCGGCACCTGTCAGCGCTGCGGCACTACCGTGGAGCCTACCGCGTCTTTACAATGGTTCGTCAGAATGAAAGAGCTTGCCAAGCCCGCGATAGACGTGGTAAAAAGCGGCGAGCTTAGATTTATCCCGCAGCGTTTTGAAAACAGTTATTTTGTATGGATGGAGAATATCCGCGACTGGTGCATCTCCCGTCAGATATGGTGGGGACACCGCATACCCGCGTACTACTGTCAGAATAAGGAATGCGGTCATACCGAGATAACGCTTGACGGCATAGACAAATGCCCTAAGTGCGGCGGTAAAATGGTACAGGACGAGGACACGCTGGACACCTGGTTCAGCTCGGCGCTCTGGCCGTTCTCGACGCTGGGCTGGCCGGATAAGACGGAGGACTTCGAGTATTTCTATCCCACCTCCGCATTGGTGACAGGATACGATATAATCACCTTCTGGGTATCGAGAATGATATTCTCCGGATTAGAGCATACCGGCAAAAAGCCGTTTTCCGACGTGCTTATCCACGGTCTTGTACGGGACGAGCAGGGCAGAAAAATGTCCAAATCCCTCGGTAACGGCGTTGACCCGCTGGATATAATCGACCGATTCGGTGCGGACGCGCTGAGGCTGACGTTAGTGACCGGAAACGCTCCGGGCAACGATATGCGCTGGACGGAAACTAAAGTTACAAATTCCCGCAACTTTGCAAATAAGCTGTGGAATGCGTCGCGCTATATACTTATGAATCTTCCGGAGGAGATGACCGAAGCGGTATTGCCCGATGATCTTCCGATAGAGGATAAGTGGGTATTGTCGCTTTACAACGGACTTATAAAGACGGTAACGTCGAACCTTGAGAGCTATGAGCTGGGTATCGCGGTGCAGAACATCTGCGACTTTATACGCGACATCTACTGCGACTGGTATATAGAGCTTACCAAACCTCGGATAGCGCAGGGCGGAGAGACCGCGCGCGCCGCTCAGAACGTGCTGGTATACATCATGCAGGGAATGCTTAAGCTGCTGCACCCGTTCATGCCGTTTATAACCGAGGAGATATGGCAGTCTATGCCGATAAGCGGCGAGGGCAACCGGGAAAGCATAATGATATCCGATTGGCCGCAGGCGAGCGACGCGCTGGATTTCCCCGCCGAGCAGGAGTCTTTCGGAAAGATAGTAGACGCGATAGGCGCGATAAGAGCACAGCGCAGCGAGCTTAACGTTCCTCCGTCAAGAAAAATATCGTTAGTGGCGGAAACTTCATATACCGAGCTTTTCAAAAGCGCACAGCCGTTCTTTGAAAAGCTGGCGGGAATAGGAGAATTTACGGTAACAGCTAAGGCGGAGGACAACGGCGACAGTATAACGCTGGTCACCGACGCGGCAAGGCTGTTTATTCCCACCGGAGAGCTTATAGATAAGCAAAAAGAGCTTGCAAGACTGGAAAAAGAGCGCGCAGCCGCCGAAAAGGACATCAGCTTCCTATCCGGAAAGCTGAATAATCCCGGATTTCTTGCAAAAGCGCCCGCCGCTCAGATAGAAAACGAGCGTAACAAGCTTGCAAAGGCGCAGGAAAAGATGGAAAAAATACTTATTTCTATAGAAAAGCTGAAATGATTTTACAAAAGCATTGACATTTTCAAAAAAAGCTATTAAAATAGTTACAATAAGTATATTTTCTTATAGAAAAGGAGTTTTGGTATGAAAAGACGCATTATTGCCGCGCTGATAAGCGGCGTGGTACTTTCCCTGTCGCTTGCCGGATGTGATACAGCCGGGCAATCGACAGTCCAGTCGACCGACAGCGTTCAATCGGTGGTTTCCGAGACATCGGATGTAGCGACTTCCGATACATCGGTATCTGATACCTCTACAGAGGAGTCTTCGGCAGAACAGACCGAGAGCCAAGCGCCGGAAGTACCGTCGGAACCCATAGTGACCGACGATCCGATGGAATTTGCCGCACAGCTCGCACCGGGCTGGAATCTCGGCAATCAGCTCGAGGCAGTCTCCGGTTCTGTTCCGAGCGAAACCGCGTGGGGCAATCCCGAGATAACCGAGGATATAATACTTGCGGTGAAAGAGGCGGGATTTAAGACAGTAAGAATACCGGTATCCTATCTTTCAAAGATAGGAGAAGCGCCTGACTACACAATTGATCCGGCATGGCTGGACAGAGTGCAGCAGGTAGTGGATATGTGCATTAATAACGGCATGTTTGCTATAATAAACATGCACGGCGACGGCTACCATACCATTTCCGGCGGCTGGCTGTTCTGTGACGGCGAGGATCAGGATACCATAAAGGATAAATACGGTAAGGTCTGGGCGCAGATAGCCGATAAATTCAAGGATTACGACGAGCATCTTATATTCGAGTCGATGAACGAGGAATTTGACGGCAATTACGGCGCGATAGACAACGACGCTTACGCAAATATCGTAGCTTACAATCAGATATTCGTCGATACGGTAAGAGCGGCAGGCGGCAAAAATCCCGACCGTTATCTGCTGGTGCCGGGCTGGAACACCGACATCAACGCTACCACCGAGAACGAAACCTTCGAGCTGCCTAAGGACGACGCGGGCAGGGTGATGGTATCGGTGCATTTTTACGATCCGTATGAATTTGTACTCAAAGAGGACGCGCCCGGCATATTCCGCTGGGGACAGGCGCTTAAAGGACAGGGACAGAAGACCACCTGGGGCGACGAGGATTACCTTGACGAGCAGTTCGACAAGGTCTACAACAAGTTTATCAAGCAGGGAATACCGGTGATAATCGGCGAGTACGGCGCGATAGACAAGACCTATAAGGACGAGCGCAGCACGATATACCGCGCATATTACGCCGAATACCTTAATTATGCGGCGGCGCAGAGGGATATAGTCACCGTGCTGTGGGATAACGGCTATAACGGCAAAAACGGCCACGCGGTATTCGATCGCTTTGACTACAGCCAGACCCAGCCGGAGATAATCGCCGCTATAATGAAAGGTCTTACCGACACCGAGGCTCCTACAGCTCCGACCGATTGATCCGGCTAAGCAGCCGTATTATAAAGAAAGATAAGTTATTTGCAGAAAGGAATTTTGGACATGAAAAAGATCATCGCTATTATGACCGCAGCAGTCATGAGCATAATGCTCAGCTTAAGCTGCTTTGCAGACGCCGTTGTAGGCGCAAGCAGCGGCAACCCTACGACCGGTGTAAACCTTGACTGGCTCCCTATCGCTATTTGCGGCGGTATCGTGGTGGTAGTGGGCGTTATTTCGTTCATTATCGCTCAAAAGAGCAAGAAAAAAGGCAAGAAGAAATAAAATTGAACATCAGACCCGCTTAACGGCGGGTTTGTTGCTTTGTATCGGAGAGAGTTTATGTTCGGTAAGAATAAAAATTCCGTCAGCTCCATGACGGTAAAAGAAAAGCTCGCGCTGAACAAGCGGCCGCTTAAATATGTCACCGAGCGTGACAGCGAGACCTATACCGAGCGCAGGCTCGGCGAAAACGGCGCGGTAAACATCATGGACGGGGATTTTGTGCTGGTCTGCGGCGGGAAAGACGTTATACGCTGCGATATAGAAACGGTCAGCGTCGGATTTTTGATGAATCTGTCCGGCATGACGGTAAAGGGTCTTGACAAGAACAGCGGAAAAGAAATGTCGGTCATCGCCTACTTTGCGGATAAATTTTGAGCTGCCGCCGCATAAGTCATTATTTGTATGCCGAAAAAGGTTACAAATTAATTACAACTTTGCGAAAAGCGTTGACATTCGCGGATTTATACGGTATTATTATTAAGATAACATTATCTGAGTGCAGAACGATATCACCTATATGAAAGGATAGTCTGTATGGACGAGATGACAAAGCTGTGCATGGGCTGCATGAGCGAAAGGACCGGCGACGGACCCTGCGAGCATTGCGGGTACGTTGACAGTACGCCGTATCTACCCTCTTATCTTGCGCCCGGCACATTGCTTAATGACAGATATATAGCCGGTAAGCTGTTAAGCTACAACGGGGAAGGCGCGTTATATATCGGCTTCGATAAGGTCACTTCGACAAAGGTGACTATACGTGAATACATGCCGGACGCGCTTTGCTCGCGCAAAAAGGACGCCGGCACGATAACGGTGGAGCCTAACAAGCTGCCGCTGTATAAGACCTATATGTCGGAATTTGTCGAGCTTAACAAGGCGCTGATGAAAGCGCGTTCTATGACGCATATCCAGACGGTGCTGGATATATTCCCTCAGAACAATACCGCATACGTGATATATGAATACATAAACGGGATCTCGCTCAAGACCTATCTTTCCAACTGCTCGGGCGAGCTCAGCTGGGAAAAGGTCAAGGAGCTGTTCCCGCCGATACTTACAACGCTTAGTTTGGTGCATTCCGCAGGGATAATCCACCGAGGGATAAGCCCCAAGACGATATTAGTTACCGATAAGAACGAGCTTAAGCTGATAGATTTCCAGATATCCGCGGGCAGGACCACCAATACCGAGATAGCCTGCGATCTGGTGCCGGGATATTCCGCGCCGGAGCAGTATTCCTCCAGCGAATGGCACGGCACATGGACGGACGTGTACGGCATTTGCGCGACATTGTACCGCGTATTGACCGGACTTACTCCTACCGAGGCTATCGCAAGGCTTGACGACGACAGCTGTCCCGAGCCTATGGCGGTGAACCGCAACGTGCCGTCCCATGTTTCCAAGGTGATAATGAACGGTCTTAAGCTGAACACCGGTGCGCGCATACAGACTATCACCGAGCTGGTGGTAAAGCTGTTTGAGCAGCCGCGCTTCAATACCGCTCAGACCGAGGCGATAAAGCCCGCCGCAAAGCCTCAGCCCGCGCGTCAGAGGGTGGTGGCGGCTCAGGCTCACGCCGAATCGGTAAAGAAAAAGAATCAGAATAATAAGATAATGGTGATAATCGCCGTGGCTGTCTGCGCGCTGATCATTATCGGCTTTTCCATAGCGATAGCATTACTTGCGGCGAACGGGTCGGGCGGCTCGTCCTCATCGGATCCGAACTACTATTCCGCGCCGGAATCCTCCACGCAGGCGTCGGTATCCTCCGAGGCTCAGACCACCGCGACCACTGCGGAATCCTCGTATGTACCGGAGGTAATGTACCAATGTCCTAATTTTGAGGGCAATCTTATCTCCAATATCAACGAAAACGAGCGGTACAGTTATCTTAATATAACCGTAAAGTACGACTTTAACAACGAGGTAGGCAGCGGCTTTGTCATTAAACAAAGCGTTGAGGCAGGAAAAGAGATAAAAGAGGGTACGGAGATAACTCTGACGGTAAGTAAAGGACCTCGCACCGTGCCGCTGCCGGATTACAAGAATCTCACGCTGAAGCAGTACACCGACGCGCTCTCCCGCAGCAATATCAAGTACGACACCAAGGAGATAGAAAGCGACGATGTACCGGTGGGATATGTGGTATATTGCAGCAAGGGCGTAGGCGAAACGGTAGACGTAGAGCACAGCGAAAGCATTACCGTTTACTATGCGAAAGCACCGGCGGAAAGCAATTCACAGACCTCGTCGACCGACAAGACCTCGTCGACCGGAGCTAACTCGACAAACGAATAAAATTCAGCGCCGCAGTCCTGCGGCGCTTAGAATGTTTGAAAACTAATATCTAAAGGAAAATGCAGATGGAATTGGATCTAAATAAAATCAGGCAGGAAATAGACGA
>CANRII010000116.1 GCA_947630685.1 uncultured Ruminiclostridium sp.
TTATCGCAGGTAGGCATTACTTCATTTATCTTCTGAGTAGCTCCGGGAGTATGCGCCGCAAGCTCGGTAACTACCGGAACTCGCTGTATCTCTGCCTTGCAGACCTCACAGTAAGTGACCGCTTCATAAGAGCCGTTGCTTGTGCAGGTAGCTTCAACTACATTTTCCTTAACGGCTTCACCCGGAGTATGGCCGAGCGACGGTATCGTTTCGCTGTCCTTGACCGCGTCGCACTTAGAACAATGTATCGAGCGGCTGCCCTCGTTGGTGCAGTCCGGCTGCTTATCTATCGTGTAATCGCTCTCCCATACGTGGCCGGCAGCGCTTACGCCTCTGCTCTCGATATAACCGCAGACGGTGCAGGTGCGGGATTCGCCGCCCTCACCCTCGCAGGTGGGAGAATTGGTGCTTACCCATTCGCCGAAAGTGTGTCTCGTTTCGGGAATTTCCTTGGTCGTAAGCTGTAAGCGTGTACCGCAGACCTTACAATATATCACTTCATCGTAGGAGCCCGGGGTATCGCAGTCGGCTTCTTTCAGGTTCTCCGTTACAGGATCACCGGGAACATGAGCTGTCATTTCGGTTTTTACGGTGATGCGGCTTATCTCTGCCTTGCATACCGAGCAGTATATTACCTCATCGTAAGAACCCTCTGCCGTGCAGGTCGCGTCAACGACGTTTTCCTTAATGGCTTCAGCTTCGATATGTCCTGTTGCGGGAATGACCTCGCTGTTCATGGTAGCGTCACAATCGGCGCAATGTATAGACTTGCTTCCCTCTTCGGTGCAGGTCGGTTCTTTATCCGTTCTGGGCTCGCTCTCCCAGTCGTGACCGTTATCCTCGACATTTTGGGTCTCTATAAAGCCGCAGACCTTGCAGCTTCTGCGCTCGCCGCCGTCACCTATGCAGGCGTCGGAGGTGAATTTCTCCCATTCGCCGAAGATATGGCCTCTTGCGGCAACTTCAAAGTGCGTTTCGGAAAGCTTTTCACCGCAGACCGAGCAGTAAACGACGTCGTCGTACGCACCTGCCTCGGTGCAGTTTTCGGATACAATGTTTTCCTTTACCGCAGCGGCGGCAGAATGTCCGAGCGGCGGTATCGACTCGCTCGCGCCGCGTGCGTCGCAGACCTCACAATGATAGGACTTGCTGCCCTCGGCGGTGCAGGTCGGGAATACGTCTATAGTCTGTTCGGTCTCCCAAACGTGACCCGCCGCGGTAAGTCCGCGCGTTTCGGTATAACCGCAGACCTCGCAGGTGCGCGCTTCTCCGCCCTCGCCCTCACAGGTAGAGGACTCGGTAACGTGCCAGTCGCAAAATTTATGTCCCGCTGCGGGTATCTCGGTCACAGTCGTGGAAATGGTCTTATTGCATACCGTACATCTGTTTACAACGGTCAATGTGCCTGCCGTATCGCAAGCAGCGGGGATCTCGGTGGATTCGACAACTATAGTATGAGGTATCATTTGAGTAGTAACAGTAGTACGCGTTACCTCTTTTTGGCAAACAGTACACTCGACTACAAGATCATACGAACCCTCTGCAGTACAGGTAGGCTGTACCTCGTTTATTTTCTTCTGCTCTCCGTTGATATGACCTTTCGGGCTTATCGTGCGGCTGTCGGTCTTTGCGTCGCACTTTGTGCAATGCTTAGACTCGCTGCCCTCTTCGGTGCAGGTAGGTTCTTTATCTACAATGTATTCGTCAGACCAGGAATGACCTGTCGCGCTTATATCTTTCTGCTCGGTGTAACCGCATATTTCGCATTTACGTTCCTGTCCGCCGTTGCCGACGCAGGTAGCGGAATTTACTTCGTACCACTCACCGAACGTGTGACCCTTTGCCGGGTCGGTAACGCCGGAAGTGCGGCTGATCTCGGTACGGCATACCGTACAGTAAACGACCTCGTCATGCTGGCCCTGCTTATCGCAGGTAGGATCTACGACGTTTTCTTTTACCATAGCGTCAGGCTTATGACCTGTTGCGGGGACGGTAACCGTCTTAGTGCTTATAGCTGCGCCGCATACGGTACACTTAACGACCTCGTTATAAGAGCCGTCCGCTATACAGGTAGCGGCGATCTCGTTTTCGCGTACAGCTGCGCCCTCGGTATGTCCGAGTGCATTTATTACCTCGCTGTCCTGAGTAGCGTCACAGTCGGTACAATGGATAGACTTACTGCCGTTCTCGGTACAGGTGGGCGCTTTGTCTATTCTGGGTTCTTCTTCCCAATTATGTCCGTCCGGATTGGTGTATTTAGTTTCGGTAAAGCCGCAGACGGTGCAAACGCGCTTCTGACCGGAATCACCGGCGCAGGTCTTAGAGTCTATTTCCTCCCAGCTTCCGAACAGGTGTCCGACAGGATCCAGCGTCTTTTGTGTTCTGGACATTTCGGTACCGCAGTATCTGCAAGTCATAACAACGGTCACGCTGCCGCTGTCAACGCAGGAAGCGGGTACTTTGTCCTGCTCGGTCTGAATGCCGGAATGAGCGTTATAAACGGAAATTCTGACAGTAGTGGTCGAGCCTGATTTGTCCCTAGCGACTATCGTCTTGAAAGGAAGCAGACCGCCGATCTTCATGGTAATGATAAAGGAGTTCTCCTCGTCAAGTTCGACTTGTTCGCCGTTGACGGTAACGGTACTGATATTTTCATCCTTTACGGTGATCTTATGAGGTCCGCAGTATCTTCCGTCTTCCTCCACGCCCTCAATAACGGGAGCGTTGCTGTCCATATGGAAGCCCTGCGAGCTTATCACCACAGAATTTCCCGCATGGTCGGAAATTTTAGCGTAAATCACATACGCGCCGTTGGGAACAAGTATTCCGCCTTCCGGATATTCAAGCCAGCTCTGGCTTTCAAGCTTTTCTTTAGTAAGCGCTTTTGTAGAAAGCTGATACTGTATCGTGAGATGAGCGTCTGCGGTGTCGTACCCTTCTATTGTTGCGATCGTATCGGTGTTGAACGAAAGGTCGAACTTTATATTACCGGGCTCTATAAACTCTTTCCAGGTATGTTTACCTAAAGTAATAGTACCGCTGGGAAGCTCATTATCGGCAAAGTGAGCGGTATATTTGCGCTCGCCGACGCTGCCCTTGGGGATAACTACGTCGGTACGATATTCGCCGTCGGGAATATTGGGCCCGCTCCAGCCCTCAAATACATAACCGGGCTTGGAGGGGTTCTTGAGAGTTATATCCGGTGTTTCAACATCATAAGTACCAGGATTGGTCTCGCCGTCTTTAAGAGTACCGCCGTTTAATTCATAGGTGATACCGAATTGCGCCTTTTCACCCCTGCCGTAGTATACAAGGTCTTTGTCGGTGGTAGTGGGCAATGCTTCGACCTTACCGCTCGTACAGCTTTCATCGGTATACCAGCCGCTGAAAGTATAACCCACATAATCCGACGTCGGGTCTTCTACGCTTGCGATGGTCATATCCTTATTTACATATTCAACAGAATACACATCTTCGGCGGTAGGATATAAGAATACTACGCGGTAAACTCTGTCGCTCTCATCTACCGGCTTTTTGCAGCTGCAAAGCAGGCAAGGATATTCGCCCTCGCCGTTAAGGTCCTGTACCCATACAAGCTCTTCGCCGTGTTCGCTTGTATTATGGTGGTTTTGCAGACGCCATGTTATTTCACCCTTGGGGGTCTTTGACGAATCTACATGCTCCGCCTGATTTTCAACGTCTTTGTTGCCTATACCGCCGTTTACGGTATTAGAATAGTAATAGCAGTTGACGACATTGTCGGAGCCTGAGGATGTAATAGCATTTTTTCCCTCAAAAATACCGGTACCGTCATCAATATAAACGCAGTTGGTTATCTTGCCGGAGTTATATGCGACAATACCGCCGTTTGCACCGGAGCTTCTGACCACACCGCCGGTAGCGATACAGTCTTTGATATCGCCGTTAGTGGAGTTGCCTCCCACCAGCACGCCGACGCTGCTGCCGAATTCCAGCTTAACGTCAGCGGTAGATTTTTCTATAGTACCGTCGTTGTAGCCGACAAGTCCGCCGCCGCCATAGGTCGCTCCTACTTTGCCCTCGGCATGACAGTTGACGACCTTACCGTTTTTCATGTTGTCGCCGACAACAAGGCCGATAAACCAGCCCGAAGAAATGTCGCCCTTTACGGTAAGATTCTTTACGGTACCGCTATTATACATAACAAAGCCGTAAGAATTTCTGCCGGAGTTTTGGGATGTATTCAGCCCGCTTACGGTATGTCCGTCGCCGTCAAAGGTTCCGGTGTAAGCATTCGAGGAGCCGCCTAAAGGCTTCCACGGATTTGCGCTTGTTGCACCCAAATCAACATCCTCCGTCAGCTTGGCGCAGGCATTCGGATGTTTGCCGCATTTTTCTTCAGCCGGAGCGGTCGTAGCCGCCGTGGCAGCCGACGTCTCGGACGCGGTAGTATCCGCCGTGGTGACCGCCTCGGGTGCGGAGGTATCCTCAGCCGTTGTGCTGTCGGTATCTTCCGCTATAGGTTCTGCCAGCACAGGAGCGGGAGCGTCCTGCTCGCCGGATACTGCGCTGCTGTCACCGGACGGCTCAGCTGTAGCAGTCGACTCTTCCTCCTCCGGAATTATCGTAGAATCTCCCGGTTCAGGCGAAGGCGCCGACGGCGTGGTAGCCGGTTCTTCGATACTCGGTCCGTCAGATGAGGATGGAGCGTCCTCCGCCGGAGCGGTCGTAGTCGTTTCCGTCGGGTGTTTCTCTTCAAAATCTTTTACTTCAGACTTTTTCAGCGTGCCGTTTACCCATCCTGCAAACCAGTACAGCTCACCCGCCGTATCGATAAGGAACGGGTCTTCTTCCGTACCTGTTCCGCTATCGGGGCATTTAGGAGTGGTGTCAACAGCTTCGGCAGCGTCAGCGCTGAGCATATTCGAGCCTAAGCCAAAAATATTAGTGCTTTGAGCCGATGCAAATATAGACACGAACGCTACTGCCGCAGCCGTAAAGCCCGCCGTAAATCTGCGTATTTTTGAGCTCATAATTATTCCCCTTTCAGATTTTACAGAAATCTCTTTCCTCCGCATGCAGCAGAAGACGACGTAAGATCAGAATTAAGGATTTCTTATTTTGATTATAACTTAAAGCGTTTTATTTGTCAACCTTAATTACACTTTTTCACTTCTTGTTATCTTAGACAATAGTATATAAGGATAATATACCAAAATTTCTCGCAAATTGCCCGCGTAAGATTGTGATAAGCGCACAATAAATATACAAAAAATATAAATCTTTCCAATTGTTTCTATATCAAATATTTTACAAAAATGAATTTAATTATATGGATGTAAATTTTTTACCGGAGGCTTTTACAGGATATTACAGATTTTTTTCGACATGAGAAAAAATTTTTTCAAAAAATTACACCGCCCTCTTATTTAAGAAAGCGATGTGATACGATTTTACCATTTTTCAGCGCGAAGAAACAGCGTCGTTCAAAAACGCGCTTATTTTTCCGAACAGTTCGCCGTTAAGCTCGCTCGACCGGCTCTTGTCTATCCTGCCGTAAAACGCCGCCAGCTCCTCTTCTGGGATATCCCCGCTGTAACGCTCGTAAAGCGCTTTGTACTCCTCGTTGAGTTCTTTGGCGTAATCGGTCGCGCGGTCGGAATAAAACACGTTGTTGTGCCCTCTGTCGGGTATAAGTTCATACTGTACGTTAGGGTTTGTTATCATATCGCGGTGGGCGATTATCCCCGCGCCGGATGCCGACACAGTCTCGTCCTCCTCGCCGTGTACCAGCATTACCGGCACCAAAGAACGATTTATGCCGTCTACCGCGTTAAGTCCCGCCTTATCGCCGAAAGCCACGGCGTTATAAAGGTATATAAACGGCGATTCCAATACCGCAAGCGGCGGGCTTAGCAGCCGGGAAGCAAATTCGTTCAGCATTTCGACAGAGTCGCTGTAGCCGGAAAAGCTGACCGCCGCTTTGACGTCATGCTCGAAATTAAGCGCCGCAGCTACGGCGTATCCTCCCCAGCTGTGACCGACCAGCACCTTCGGCAGTTCGGACAGCGAGGCGGAATTTTCAGCGTATGTAAGCGCGGCGTCAAGGTCCAGAGCGGACTGCACCAGC
>CANRII010000117.1 GCA_947630685.1 uncultured Ruminiclostridium sp.
TTTTATTCTAACAGAAATCGATCACTTTTTCCTTGTCTTTTTTATCTTTTGGTCTCACATCTATTGTAACACTACAATTTGTTTCTTGCAGGCAAAATAAAAAGATTGACAAAGCGGAAAAATAATAGTATAATAATCTTTAGGACTGACCGCCGTAAAATTGCACGCTGCAAATTCGGCGGTCCGAAAAAGAAATACGGAGGCTAAACAAATGAGAGTTTACAACTTCAGCGCAGGCCCCGCGGTCCTTCCCGAAGAGGTATTAAAGGAAGCGGCAGCGGAGATGCTGGATTACAACGGTACGGGTATGTCGGTAATGGAGATGTCCCACCGTTCAAAGGCTTTTGAGGAGATCATCAACACCGCAGAGCAGGATCTCAGAGATCTTATGAACATACCCGATAATTATAAGGTACTGTTCTTGCAGGGCGGCGCGTCGCAGCAGTTCGCTATGATACCGATGAACCTTATGAAGAACAAGAAAGCGGCTTACATCATCACCGGTCAATGGGCTAAGAAAGCATATCAGGAGGCGCAGAACTACGGCGAGGCTGTAGCGGTAGCTTCCTCTGCGGATAAGACTTTCTCCTACATACCCGATTGCTCGGATCTTGACATTCCCGAGGACGCGGACTATGTATATATCTGCGAGAACAATACCATTTACGGTACTAAGTTCAAGCAGCTGCCGAACACCAAGGGCAAGACGCTGGTAGCGGACGTTTCTTCCTGCTTTTTATCCGAGCCGGTAGACGTTACCAAGTACGGCATCATCTACGGCGGCGTACAGAAGAACATCGGCCCGGCGGGCGTCGTTATCGTGATAATCCGCGAGGATCTTATCACCGAGGATACTCTGCCCGGCACTCCCACCATGCTGAAATATAAAACTCACGCCGACAACAAGTCGCTGTACAATACTCCGCCGGCATACGGCATTTATATCTGCGGCAAGGTATTCAAGTGGCTGAAGAAGATGGGCGGACTTGAGGCTATGAAAGAGCGCAACGAGAAGAAAGCGAAGATACTCTATGATTACCTCGACCAGTCCAAGCTGTTCAAGGGCACCGTAGTGGAAAAGGATCGTTCGCTTATGAACGTGCCTTTCGTTACCGGAAACGAGGAGCTTGACGCTAAGTTTGTAAAAGAGGCGAAGGCTGCCGGCTTTGAGAACCTTAAGGGTCACAGAACGGTCGGCGGTATGAGAGCGTCTATTTATAACGCTATGCCTATCGAGGGCGTTGAAAAGCTGGTAGAATTCATGAAGAAATTTGAGGAAGAGAACTCATAAAGAACAAGGGAAAGGGCAATCGTTATGTACAGCATTAAAACAATGAACAAGATCGCCGCATGCGGGACCGACCTGCTGGATAAGAGCAAGTACGTATTCGGCGACAACGAGGAGAATCCCGACGCGATACTGGTTCGTTCCGCGTCGCTGCATGAGATGGAATTCGGCGATAAGCTGCTTGCCATCGCGCGCGCAGGCGCAGGAGTGAACAACATTCCGGTAGACGCTTGCACCGAAAAGGGAATTGCGGTATTCAACACCCCCGGCGCAAACGCAAACGCCGTTAAAGAGCTTGTTATCATGGGTATACTCATGAGCAGCCGTAAGGTCACCGACGCTATCGATTGGGCTAAGACGCTCAAGGGCAAGGGCGACGAGGTAGGCAAGCTGGTAGAAAAAGGCAAGAGCCAGTTTGCAGGTCCGGAGATCAAGGGTAAAAAGCTCGGCGTTATCGGTCTTGGCGCGATAGGCGCACTGGTGGCAAACGCCGCTAACGATCTCGGCATGGAGGTATGGGGCGCCGATCCGTTCCTGTCGCTTCAGGGCGCGCTGCATCTTTCCACAAGCATAAAGTATGTAGCTTCCAATAAGGAAATTTTCGAGAACTGCGATTATATCACATTGCATGTTCCGCTGCTGCCGGATACCAAAAATCT
The DNA here is from genome assembly GCA_947630685.1 of uncultured Ruminiclostridium sp. Lineage (GTDB taxonomy): Bacteria > Bacillota > Clostridia > Oscillospirales > Ruminococcaceae > Ruminiclostridium_E. Next base: position 1,948 of record CANRII010000117.1, read on the forward strand.
GGTAAATGCGCAGACCATCGCCACAATGAAGGACGGCGTAAGGATAATGAACTTCGCAAGGGGCGGGCTTGCCGACGAAAAGGCGGTCATCGACGCGCTCGGCACCGGTAAGGTAGCGGCTTACGTCACCGACTTCCCCAGCGACGACGTTATCGGAGTACCCGGCGTTATCGCAATACCGCATTTAGGCGCGTCCACTCCCGAGAGCGAGGACAACTGCGCTGTAATGGCGGTACATGAGATAATAGATTATATCGAAAAGGGCAACATCGTGAACAGCGTGAACCTGCCGAATGTTACTCTTCCCAAGACCGGCGACGCAAAAGTCTGCGTTATACATAAGAACGTAGAGGGCGCGCTGACTAAGATAACCGGCTGCGCGACCGATACCGGACTTAATATCGAGAACATGGCTAACGCTTCCAAAAAGGAGTACAGCTACACCGTTCTTGACGTTACCGGCAACGCCGACGGAGTCGAAGATAAGATAAACGCTTTGGATTCCGTTATATCGGTAAGAGTTATCAAGTAAAAATATAAAAATAATAGATAACGCCTCGGTCCATTTGGATCGAGGCGTTTTTTATACTCCTAATATGCTTTCTATAGTTTTATCATCTATATTACCGTAAAGCTTTTTCACATGGTCATATATCCTTTGTTTGGACTCCTCCGGCTCTTCGCTGTAAGCCGAGGTGACTTTATCGTAGCCCCACAGCGTTTCCGGCATTGTGTACTGCGCCACCGTCATTCCGTACGGCTCGCCTTTGGCGTTGTTCCTGCGGCGAAAATCACAGGCGGTGAGATATATCTGCTCCTGTAATTTTGTCAGCACGCCGGGAAAATTTTTCTCCCCGTTTTTGCCGAACCCCGCCAGCTTTTTTATCTCATAGGAAAACAGCCGCTTTTCGTTTAAGAACAGATCCATTATTTTTTTGCTGCGGTGCTGCGCCTTTCCGTCCTCATACAGACTGTCGAAATCATAGCCATCCCTGCGCCAGTTGACAAAGTAAGGCAGCCATTCAAGCGAGATATACCCCGCCTTTCCCGCAAAGAATTTACCGTAGGCAATTCTTTCGCCGCGCGCTATCTGTTCCCGCCAGCTCCACGGGTCGCGTTCGGGAATATCGCACCACCAGTCCTGCGGGGCGGTGAGCTCCTCCGAGGAAAAGCCGGGTATATTGTTTGCAAACAGTGGCAGAAAGCCGACCTTGTTTATATATTCCTCCAGCTTTGCGGCGGAACGTATGCGGCTAGGATCGTTATAATCCACCCCGCGCATCATAAAAACGCCGTTTTCAACGTCCATAAAAACTACACTTCCTTAAAAAACATAACGCTCAGCAATTCCAGGCCGGTCTTTGTGCGAAATATCTTATCCCGCGCGGAAATTACCGCCTGCTCAGAACAGCCGTCCTCGTAGAGATTTACTAAAAGATCCGCTTCGATAAGTATTTGGCAGTCCGCGCCGTCGATATCGGTATAGGTGTGATGCCGCCCGATAAGCTGCGAAGCGCGCTTGGCAACGTCCTCGTATCCGCCGACGTCTGACATTATTTCAAGCGCGATATCCGGGCCTAAACGCTGTTGTATCTCGCCGTCGCATCTGCCGTATAAACGCTCGCCCTCGCGTATTCCTATATCATGGAGTATCGCCGCGGCGGCAAGCGTTTTCTTTTCCCTTTCGGAAAGGTTTTCTCCGTCGGCGATAAGCAAAGCAAACTGATACACCTTGATAAGGTGCTGTATTCTTTTAGGGTCGCCGCTGTTGTATTTTATCGCGGCGGTAAGCAGCTTTTCGTGCATATATCCTCCTACAGCTTGGTATCGGAAATTATCTTTACTTTAGCGGTATCTGCGGTGATTATCCGCCCGTCCCATGCGGTTATCAGACACTTACCGGATATTCCTGCGCTGATCTCGCTGTAGCTGCCCTCCATAAGGATTATAGAGCCGTTTTGTTTTAATTTTCCCTCGTTAAAGCTGAACAGCATATATTTATATACGTCCGTCACGCCGTCAAAATATATTACCGGTATCCCTATAAGCGAGCCGTCCGACGACACCGCCATCAAAGAGGGATCGTTTTCTGCGGGAGAGCGCCAGTTCTCCGCGCCGTCCGCGGTGATATCCACAGCCGCAAGCTGCTTGCCGTCCTTATCGCATAGGGTGAGCGTTACTTTATCGTCCACGCTCGCGTAAGCGTACACGTTATCCGCGACCTGAATGTTTTGTACCGGAACGTCTGCGCTTTTCATATTCACAAGGTCAATATCGTATCTCATAGGCTCGTCGCCGTCGGTAATAAGGCTTATAGTGTTTCCGGTGCAAAACGCCTCGGAAATGTGCTGCCCTTTGGCAACGTCTTTCATCGCCGATTGCTCTGCAAGGTCGGCACTTAGCACATACATCACCGGCAATTTTTCATCGTCCTGACCTGTCACCGCTATTTTATCCGTCCCTGCGGCGAATGTGTGAGGGTCTACCGTACCCGAAATATCCGCAAACGTCGGGGCAAGTCCTCCGTCCAGCGCTATTTTGGTTATGCGAGAATGAGGTTCTCCCTCGACGGCGGTATAATCCGCGCAGTAAAACGCGCCGTCGCTTATGGCGATACCGCTGCTGTCGCCCACCTGGACGGATTTTACAAAGCTGTCGCCCACGTCGTGAAAGGGCAGCCGCGAAACCGTGTAATAGTTAAAACGCGCCGCCGCATACGGAAGTACTATATCGTTGAACGCTACTGCTCTCGACCGGTCGGAGGTGGATATGCTCGGAACAAAGGTCTCCGGCTTTGCGTTGTCGGATTCCTTAGCGTCCATGCTGACGTAGCTTACCGCATAAAACGCGTCATCTCCTATATAACCGCCCGCATAGCTGCCGGACTGAGCATGGTCGGCCAGAGGTTCTTCCAGCTTGCTGAGCGCGCTTTCCTCGTATATTTTTACGTAAGTTTTATCCTTTGACTGGGCGGTTATTATAAAGCAGTTTGTATCCTCCGCGCTTGCCGCGTATACGTTCAATAATTCCGGTTCTTCTTCAAACAGGTCTGTGGTGAAAGCTTTTCCGGTCTTGCCGTCCTCTCCGACAGCGCAGCCTTTTATTATTTTCTTGCCGTTTTCGTCCTCGGATACATAGATAACATACTGCTGTCCTATGGCGGTATGGCTCTCCTCCGGCTTTATTTCCTTTGATGAAAAGCCCTCCGGCAGACGGCAGTCCACCGCTTTGTTCGCTAATTCCACGCTGTCCGCAAGCTCGGTATAAGTGGTAATATTCTGTGAAAACTTCTCCGGCACGGTATAGGTGTAGGTTGGTATTATATTATAGTATTTAAGCACTTTGTAAGCGACGCCGCCCAGTATCACCACTACCGCAAGGATAAACGCCGCGATAAGCGCGGGCTTTGACCTGCGTGAGGGGATAGGCTCGCCGTTTTCGTCTACAAGACCCTCCAATGCGTTTCCTACAGAGCGCGCGGAGTAGTCGTCGTATTCGTCCTCATATTCGCCGTCATATTCCTCGTATTCCCAGTCGTCCTCGTCCTCATATTCGTATTCCGGCTCGTCCTCATCGTACTCCTGATCGTCCTCGTCGTACTCTTGCTCGTCTTGGTCATACTCTTGCTCGTTCGGCTGCTCTTCCGCTGAGGGAGCTTCTTCAGCAGGAGCGACTTCCTCGACCGGAGCAGGAGCGATATTCTCGGCGGGAACGGCAGCTTCTTCCACCACCGGAGCAACTTCCTCAACCGGAGCGGCGACTTCTTCCACCGCCGGAGCCACTTCCTCAACAGGAACGGCGACTTCTTCCACCACCGGAGCCACTTCTTCGACCGGAGCGGCAGCTTCTTCCACCACCGGAGCAACTTCTTCAACCGGAGCGGCAGCTTCTTCCACCACCGGAGCCAC
>CANRII010000118.1 GCA_947630685.1 uncultured Ruminiclostridium sp.
GAACAGCGCTTCAAGTCCGCTGCCGGAGCATACCGCCACAAAACCGAATTCCTTTTCCGGCTTTGCGGGAGCCAGCCGCTGCTCGCGCTTCATCTGCGCCTTGTTGACCTCGCTCTTGTGCTGCTCTTTCATGTTTTCTATCTTCAGCTTACTGAGAGTACCGTAAAGTATGCCCTCCTCCAGCGCTTTGCCGGGATGCTCGGTATGACAATGGACCTTTATTATATTTTCATCATCGACCACAACGACGCTGTCACCGATGGATTCCAAAAAGGCGCGCAGCTTTATCCCGTCGACGGAAGAATCCTTTTTATTGACAATAAATTCCGTGCAGTAGGTGTATTCTATCTCCGCTTCCGCCGTGCCTGCGGCATTGGCTACAACGGTATCGTTTTTTGTCTTTTCCAAAAGCGCTTCGATAATAATTCCGTTTTTGATAACGGACGCCATGCCGGACAGTATGATATAATAGCCCATGCCTCCCGCGTCTACAACGCCCGCTTTTTTAAGTACCGGCAGCATATCCGGAGTTTTGTCCAGCGTGTCCTTTGCGGCGTCCAGCAGTATATCGAAAAATTCACCGAAGTCCTCGGTATAGGATTTAGACGCTGTCTCCTGAGCTACCCTTGCGACAGTGAGCATTGTGCCCTCGGTAGGCTTCATAACGGATTTATATGCGGCGTTGACGCCGAGCTTCATTGCGTCGCAGTATTCTTTTACGCTGACCTCTTTCTTTCCGGCAAGCCCTTTTGACAAGCCTCTGAACAGCAGCGAAAGTATAACGCCGGAGTTGCCCCTTGCACCTCTGAGCATTGCGCCGGCGGCGGTTTTAGCTACCTCCTCCACCGTTACGCTGTCGCTCATAGCCGTAAGCTCCGGCAAAGCGTTCTTTATCGTCATAGACATGTTTGTACCGGTGTCGCCGTCCGGAACCGGAAACACGTTTAACTCGTCCACCTTTTCACGGTTGTTCTGAATGTTGTTTGCGCCGGAAATCACAGCGTCTCTGAGCATTTTGCCGCTTATCATCTGATTTTTCTCTCCTGTAATTTTTATTATATATTCTTTGCAATTTTAATGCAAACATAAATAACCCTATTCAGTCTGGAGTTTCAAAAAGGCCTTATCATTTACACCAAAGTCCAGATTCTCACTTTGGAAGATACCGTCATTCCGATACGAAAGTAAAACTCCTGCTCCGATAAAACGATCGTCCTCTTTGCGCCTCGCCCTGCCGCGATATTCAGCGCTCCATATACTACCGCCTTGCCGAGCCCTTTTTTTTCGGTGTTCGGGAACCGTTGCTACCGGTTCTATATAGGCAGTTTCTCCGCCGTCATACCACACGCCGCAATGTGCCGCATATATGCCGTCTTTTTCCGCAAAAACCTTTATATACGCATCATCATTTAGACGCCTTTGCGCCTTTGCAGTTTCTTCGTCCGGCGATTCCGGCTCACCGTCATCGCCAAAGCCGCGTCGGATAACCTGTCGCCACTTGTATTCGTCCGGCTCATAAACCGTTTTGAAACCGTACGGCAGGGTATCATTCAGCCGTTTATCGGTAAGCGGGAGTTCTAAAACGCTTTCGGAATTCTGTCCTACAAATCCTTTGCTTGCAAGGAAATCACAAAGCGGCTTATCCGATTCGTTTGCGTGGATGACCGCTTCATTCCCGTCAACGTCGATTATGTATTCAACCATTTTACTGAAAAGCTCTTGATTTGAATCGATGTGCAGGAAGTACCACCTGTCCTCATAAGAAGTATCAAACAGCGCGAGGCCGGCGATTTTACTGTTTGCATCCCTAAAGATAGCTATCCGTGAAATCTTTTCCCTGTCAAGACACGGGTGAGTCATCATCCAATCGAAACGTCCCCAGTGGAAGTGTTCGTTGGACCCGCTGTCGGCAAACATCGTTAAAAAATGATGAACATCGCTGTATTGACCTTCAAATCGTTCGGCCATAAGCTTATAGTTTTCTATTATGTACATTATTATGACCATGCTTGCAAAGCAAGCGGCTCCCTCTTTCAAGTTTTGTACGGTTTTGCAAAGCAAAATTGCTGACCATACTCAGCAAAGCACAAAACGCAAAGTCTTTTCAGACTTTAACCTCCGCAAATGCAAGATGATACCTGCCGCACAACATATACCCCGAACGGCAGCTTACACCGCAAAGGTGAATTTTCAATTATTTCTCTTTCTGTATCAATTGCTGTAAGACCATATCTTAAACCGATTATATCTTCACCGAGTCTACAAAAACGTTGATCTTATCCACGTTCAGTCCCGTTTCATCCTCTAAAACGAATCTCACCTTGTGAACTATGCTTTTCACGATAGTGGAAACATTCACGCCGTACATTACCGAGATATGCAGGTCGATATACAGCTTGTTGTTTTTATATCTTACGGTAACGCCCTTTTCGGAAAGCACCGTCTTTGACGCCAGCTTTTTAATAAACGGTATCGGTACTTTTTCAATAAAATTCTGCTTGACGTCTCCGGCGTTCATATCCACAACGCCGAAGCATTCGGTCACGGTACCGCCTATAAGGGAATAGAAAAATTGCTTGGAATAAGTTACTGTGCCGAGGTGGGTCTTTATATCTATCATGATATTTCCTTTCCGCATATCGGTAAAGATACGCTGTTGAATCAAAAAGCTAGTGTTTATTAAATTATACTATATTTTCCGTGAAAATTCAAGAGCGATTTGTCAGTACAAAAGCACTCCGTCGTTTACCGAACGGCAGACGAACACTCTGTTATAAGCCGAGGACATCTTCGCGCAGGCAAGATTTGCCTTTACCGCGCTGTCAAACACCCCGAATACCACGCTGCCGCTGCCGGTAAGCTCGGCGTTTATCGCGCCTTGATCGGTAAGCTCGCGCTTTATACGGTCTATTCTGCCGTCGTTATGGAGCAGGGTAAATATATTGTATATATCCTTGCAAACGCTTAGTATCCCGTCTTGCTCAAGCTTGCCGCAAAAATCCTCAAAGCCGCTGTTTGTGGGAATATGAGCGCTGTCGTAAAGCGAATATGCTTTTGCCGTTTCACATTTGAAGTCCGGCTGAACACAAACGAACCAACATTCTCCCGGAATATCGGCTTTACGGTATTCGCCGTCATATATCACTGTTCCGCCGAGCAGGCACAGCCCCACATCCGCGCCGACCTTTTCGCCTATTTCGCACAGCTTTTTTGAGGAATATCCGGTGCAAAGCAGGTGATCAAGCGCGTATATGACCGCGGACGCGTCCACCGACGAGCCGCCCATTCCGCCCATTACAGGAATACGTTTTGCGATAGAAACGCTTATCTTAGCGTTTATACCGGAAGTTTCGGAAAAAATTTTCGCGGCTTTATATGCCGTATTACAACTGTCTGTCGGAATTTCCGGCAGGTCGCAGCTTATCTCGCAGGAAAATTGCTCGGACTTTTCCGCCGAAACCGTCACCGTGTCGGACAGGCTTACGCTTTGGATAATATTATTGATATAATGGTATCCGTTAGGCATAATGCCGGTGATATCCAGAAAAAGGTTCAGCTTTGCAAAGCTCTGCGCGGTTACGGTGTTCATGCTCCTATATCCTTAAGAAACTGTCTCATGCGTTCTAACGCGGTCATGATATGCTCCAGCGAATAGGCGTAAGATATCCTTATATATCCTTCTCCGCACGCGCCGAACGCGTCGCCCGGAACTACCGCCACTTTGTGAGTCTGCACCAGCTTTTCGCAAAATTCCTGCGAGGTCATGCCGGTGCTTTTTATAGACGGGAATATGTAAAACGCGCCCTCCGGCTCAAAACATTCCAGCCCGAGCTCCCTGACGCCGTCTACTATCAGCCGTCTTCTCATATCGTATTCGCCGCGCATATATTCTATATCCTTTTCACATTCGTTGAGCGCGGTTATTGCCGCAAACTGGCTCACGGTAGGGGAGGACATTATAGCGTACTGATGTATTTTCAGCATTTGCAGTATTATCTCTTTTGGAGCCGCGGCAAAGCCAAGCCTCCAGCCGGTCATGGCAAACGCCTTTGAAAAACCGTTTATAACGACCGTGCGTTCTTCCATTCCGTCTATCTGGGATATGGAGATATGCCTTTCATTTCCGTAGGTAAGCTCGCTGTATATCTCGTCGGAGATAACTATTATATTTGTATCTCTCAGCACCGCCGCTATCTCTTCAAGATCGTTCTTACGCATAACGGCGCCGGTCGGATTGTTCGGGAAAGGCAGTACCAACGCCTTTGTTTTCGGCGTGATATGCTCTTTGAGCGCCTTTGCGGTCAGCTTGAAATTATCCTCGGCTTTAGTTTCGATAGGAACAGCGACCCCGTTTACCAGCTTTACTATAGGAGCATAGCATACAAAGCTCGGCTGCGGGATAAGCACCTCGTCGCCGGTATCTATCAGCGCGCGCAAAGACAGGTCTATAGCTTCCGAGCCGCCCACCGTCACGATTATCTGTTCCGAGGCGTCGTATCTTATCGAGCTTCTTTTATAGAGATAATCGGAAATAGCCTGTCTCAGCTCTGCAAGACCTGCGTTCGCGGTATAAGCCGTCCTGCCTTGTTCGAGTATCCTTACCGCTTCCTTTCTGACCTCCCACGGACTTTTGAAATCCGGTTCGCCCACGGAAAGCGAGATAACGTCCTTTACCGATGCGGCGATATCAAAGAATTTTCTTATACCGGAAAATTCCAACGCCTGCACCTTTTTTGATAAAATATTACTGTAATCCATCACGGAGAAACAAGACTCCTTTCATCTGTGTTTCTTGTGAACATTTTATCTTTCTCTTTATATCTGTGAAGAATAAAGTGTGTGGTCGTGCTTATTACGCCGTCCAGCGGAGCCAATCTCTCGGTAACGAACATAGCTACCTCGCGAAGATTCCTGCCCTTTATCGTCACCGACAGGTCGTAGCCGCCACTCATCAGATAGACCGAGGATACCTCGCGGTATGCCGCTATTTTCATGGCAACGCCGTCATATCCGCAGCTTACCTGGGGAGAAACTTTAACGTCTATCAGCGCGCAGACAAAGTTTTTGTCCATCTTTTCGTCGTTCGTTATCGCGGTGTAGCCGATGATTATGCCCTCGTCCTCAAGCTCGCTTATCATTTTCGCCGCCTCGTCGACGGTTATGTTCAGCATTACGGCGATCTTCTCGTTTGAAATTCGTGCGTCCTGCCGCAGAATGTTGATTATTCGCTCTTTGTCAGTCATGGCTTTGCTCCTTTATATTTTGATAAATTCGGGTTTTCTGTTTTTATAGAAAGCAAGGCTGTCAAATCCCGCCCGCTTTGCCATTTTGATACACTCCGCAACGCCTTTGCCGAGGTCTTCGGTGCAATGTGCGTCGGAGCCTATTGTAAGTATTTTTCCTCCAAGCTGCCGATAAAGGGAAACATAGTATTCGTCCGGCAGCGCTTTTCCTATCTTTTGACGCAGTCCGCTGGTGTTTATCTCTATGCCCATTCCGTTTTTTATCAGCGTCGAGAATATCTCCTTTATTACAGGAAGATATTTTTCCATATCTATCGCTATTCCCGATTCGCCGGTAATATATCTTAAAGGATAGGTCAGATGTCCCAGCACGTCGAATTCTCCCCAACGCGCCATTTCCAAAAGCTCTTCAAAATACAGACCCATAAGCATATCGGCGCTTACCTTTGTGTAGTCGAGCAGGTAAAAATCCTCCCAACCGTCGCACATATGAAGCGAGCCTATGATAAAATCGTATTTGTAGCTTGACAGCATGCGGCTTGTCAGC
>CANRII010000119.1 GCA_947630685.1 uncultured Ruminiclostridium sp.
GCACCAGCTTATCGCCGTTGAACTACCGTATAAAGCCCGCGGCGGGGTAGCCCGTAAGCGACGTGCCCGCCACTATAAGAGTATCGCAGCTGCTTATCGCGTCCAACGCTTTTGTGACGGTGTGTTCGTCTAACGGCTCGCCGTAAAGCACTACGTCCGGCTTTATAAGTCCGCCGCATTCGCAGTAGGGAACTCCCTCGCTGCTTTGCATATACCATGCGTCGTACATTTTACCGCATTTACGGCAGTAGTTGCGGTGTACCGAGCCGTGCAGCTCGTATACCGTCTTGCTGCCCGCCGCCTGATGAAGTCCGTCTATGTTCTGGGTGACCACCGCCGTCAGCTTTCCCGCCGCTTCCAGCTCCGCCAATTTAAGATGAGCCGCGTTCGGCTTTTTATCGAGCGCAAGCATTTTGTCCCGATAAAAACGGTAAAAATCCTCGGTGTGACTGAAGAAATACTCATGGCTGAGCATAGTTTCCGGCGGCACGTCGTATTTCTGATTATACAGCCCGTCCGCAGAACGAAAATCCGGTATCCCGCTTTCGGTGGAAACTCCCGCTCCGCCGAAGAATACTATCTTTTTACTGCCGCTTATTATCTCCTGCAATTCGTTTGACATAATGCTCCTCCTTATTTTATCAGCCGGAATTTGAGCAGTCCGGCCTGTCCGCCGATGTAGAACGACAACGTGCCGTTTTCGGGCAAATTATCCGAGTTTATCTCGGCGCGGTATTTTGTGAATTTGTCGGGGTATGGGGATACCGCCACCGGTATCTTCGCCGCGTCGCTGCCGTTTACAGAAATTATTATCTCTCCCGCGAGCCCCGCGCTGCAAGCGTACAGCTCTATCGCCTTTGCCCCGCTAAGGTCGGCGGTATCAAAGAAAATATTGCCGCCGGACATGAAATGCTGCTGTTCGGCTTTTGACCAACGCATTCTCGTTCCCGTTTTACGGTCGTAATTTTCCGCTTTGGTGTATTTGAATAAATTGCGCGGCGGTATCGTTTCGCCGTTTACAAAGACGGTGCTTTCGGCGCGTATATCAAGGCTGCTTGCCCCGCAGCGGAAGATATATTCCCCGCTTTCTACCGTCAGCTTTTCGCGGGTGACGTCGTAAAATTCCAGCCGCTTTTTAAGTATCTCTATTTTTACCTCCGCGGTCTCTCCGGCTTTTATAAACACACGGGAAAATCCGCAGAGCTGCTTTATCGGACGCTTTACCCTCGGCGCTTTCGGTGTGAAATATATCTGCACGACCTCCTCGCCGTCGCGCTTAGAAACGTTTTCGACCTTTACCGAGGCGATAAGTCTATTACCGTGTTCTGTCACCGAAAAGCCGGAATACTTAAACTCGGAATAGCTCAGTCCGTAGCCGAATTCATACAGCGGCTTTCCTTTGTAGTAAAGATAGGTCATATCGCTTTCGATAATGTCGTAGTCGGTTATCGGAGCAAGCTCGTCCTCGCTTTTATACCACGTCTGGGATAAGCGTCCGGCGGGGTTGTGTTCGCCGCTTATCACGCTTGCGAACGCGTCCCCGAGCTCCGGCCCGGCGTGGGTGGTGTAAATTATCGCGGGCAGAGTTTTCTGCTGTTCGTTTATGGCGTAGGGATAGCTTGATACCACCGCAAAAATCGTTTTGGGATTAGCACCGTATACGGCGTTTATCAGCTTTGCCTGACTTTCGGGCAGGGAAAGGGTATCGCGGTCGTAGCATTCCCTTGCCACTATCATCGGGTCGTTTCCGCCGCAGACTATCGCCGCGTCCGCTTTAGCGGCGAGCTTTGCGGCACGCTGAGCGCCGTCGGAAATAACTTCTATATCAAACAGCTTTTCCGGCTCGATACCGTAAGGACGAGCTTTCTCCACCAGACCGCCGCCGTTTACACAAAGCGTCATTTTGAAGTATGTACCGAGTTTTATATGCCCGTCCGTCGGCTTTACCCAAAATATCTCCCTTGTGAACCAACGGTAGGTAGTGGGGGAGTCCGCTTTCATCGTTTCCTCGGTGAAGAATTTTCCGTTGTACAGACTTTTAAGCGTTATCTGTCCGTTGCCGAATTCTCCCAGCTCGAACGCGGCGCGTTTGTCTTTCCTGCCGTATATCGCCGATAACGTGCCGTCGTCGTTTACGCCGAGATATTTTCCGGTAAGCACCGATTTTACTGCCACGTGATCTCTGCCGTTATCGTAATAGACCTTTTTGTACTGCTTTTTAAGGCCGTCTAAAATCGTCTTGCGGTAGGACGACCAGCCGGTGTACCAGTCCATGATACAGTCGTTCCCGTTTTGACCTATCAGCGCGATACTTGAGTTTTTACTAAGCGGCAGCAGCCCGTCGTTTTTAAGAAGTACGGTCTGCTCTTTAGCCGCGCGCAGACTGAGCGAACGAAATTCCTCGCATTCAAGGCGGGAAACATCTATCTTGCTGTACGGATTGTCCTCGTCGAATTCTCCGAGCTTGAAACGCGCCAGTAAGCAGCCGTATATCGCCTCGTCGATGTCCTTTTCGGTTATAAGACCGCGCCGCAGCGCTTCTTTAGCGCTTGCCGTGACAAGTTCCGCGTCATCGGTCATTACCTCCATACCGCTTTTCAGCGCGAGAGCAAGCGTCTCGGCATGGTCGGGACTGTGACGGTGCGCGTTTACGTTCTGGGAGAAATCCCCGCCGTCCGTCACCGCGAACAGCATGCCCCATTTTCTTTTAAGCAGGCGTTTAAGGTCGGGATTTACCATGCCCGGCACTCCGGAAAGCTCGTTATACGCCGCCATTACCGAGCGCGCGCCTCCCTCGGTCATCGCCGGCTTGAACGCCGCGTAGTAGTATTCGTGCAATGTTCTCGGCTCGGTGTTAGAGCTGGAGCTGCCTCTGTTTTCCTCGGTGTTATTAGCGCAAAAATGCTTTAACGTCGGTATCGTGCGCAGATATTCTCCGACCGGGTGAGCAAGTCCCAGCGTGTACGCCGCCGACATCTGTCCGGTAAGGAAAGGATCCTCGCCGTAGCCCTCCTCGTTGCGCCCCCATAAGGGATTGCGGCACATATCGACGGTAGGACCCCACAGCATGAGGTGTCCGTTCGGGTGGAGGGAGTTTATTATGCGCGCCTCTTCTCCGGCAGCCTCGCCTATCTCTTTCATAAGCTCGGTATCAAACGTGCCCGCCATTCCTATCGGCTGAGGATATACCGAAGTAGTAAGCTCGGGGTCGCGGGAAACATACCCGCGCGCGACCTCCGCGCCGACGTGCCATTCCTTTATGCCAAGACGCTCGATCCCGAGCTGCCTGGTAGCGAGCAGCCCTATCTTTTCGTCGAGGGTAAGTCGTTTTATCAGATCCTTTGTCCGTTCTTCCATCGAAAAACGCCTGTCGAGAAATTTTTTCATAGCCCCTCCTTTGTCTGAGCTCGGATATTTGTGCTTTTTTTAAGTATACTATAAAACCGTTCGGTTTGCAATAAAAAAATCAATGTTGCGGAAAAAGTTTTGTGAATGATTGACAATACCGCTTAAATATGTTAAAATATTCTTATAAAACCGTTCGTCGTTATTCGACAAACGGAAAACGGAAATTTATTTTACAGGAGGAAAAAAGAGATGGGCAAGTTTGTTATCAAAAAGACTTCCACCGGCGTAAAGTTTGACCTTAAAGCAGGCAACGGCGAGGTCATAGCCACCAGCGAGGTCTACAACAGCGACGCCGCCTGCAAGAACGGTATCGAGAGCGTCCGCAAATGCTGCGACAGCGCGGTAGAGGATCAGACCGTTGAGGGTTACGAAACGCTCAAGCACCCCAAGTATGAAGTCTACCTTGACAAGAAGGGCGAATACCGTTTCAGACTTAAAGCGCGCAACGGCGAGATAATCGCTACCGGAGAGGGCTACAAGGCTAAAGCAGGCTGCATGAACGGTATTGAGAGCATAAAGAAAAACGCTCCAGAAGCCGAGATAACCGAAGAATAATTTTGCTTATTAAAGGGCTGCTCGTTACGGGCAGCCCTTATTGTTGTCAGCAGTTCAAAGCTGTTTTTTTATTTTATTCAGCGCGCCTTTTTCCAGCCTTGAAACCTGCGCCTGACTTATGCCTATCTCCTCCGCTACCTCCACTTGGGTGCGGCCTTTGAAAAATCGCAGATTTAATATACGTTTTTCCCGAGCGTCCAGCGAAACGATAGCCTCTTTAAGAGCTATCTCGTCCAGCCAATTCTTGTCGTCGTTGTTGTCGCCTATCTGATCCATCATATATATAGTGTCGCCCGATTCCGAGAATACCGGCTCATACAGCGATATCGGGTCGCTGACCGCCTCCAGCGCTAACACCACGTCCTCGCGCTTTGCGTCTATCTCCTTTGCTATCTGTTCTATCGTCGGCTCGCGGGAATGCTCGTTAGTCAGCTTTTCCCGCGCCTGCATAGCCTTATATGCAAGGTCGCGCATGGAGCGGCTGACGCGTATGGAGTTGTTGTCCCTGAGATACCGCCGCAGCTCGCCCATTATCATCGGTACGGCGTAGGTGGAAAATTTTACATTGTATTCGGTGCTGAAGTTGTCTATCGCTTTCATCAGCCCTATACAGCCCACCTGGAACAGGTCGTCGGGATTCTCGCCGCGGCCGGAAAAACGCTGTATCACGCTGAGCACCAGCCTTAGATTTCCGTTTATAAGCTCTTCACGCGCCTTTTTATCGCCCTGCTTTATACGCTTTAGCAGAGCGGTCTTTTCCTCCTCTTTAAGTACAGTCAGCTTCGAGGTGCTTACGCCGCTTATCTCCACTTTGTTGTAATACAAAAAAATCCCTCCATACCCTTAATCTACATTAAGAGTATGGACGGATCAAAGTCATATTATACTGAAAAATTTACTCAGGCGCTGATATAAATATCCTCGTCCTCTTCCGGTACTATGCTGTGCTTTACTCTGTCCTCGACCTCGGCCTTTTTAGCGTTGTTGAAACGGTCGAGCGTACCTACCAGATATCCTGTGATACGACGTATCCTCTCGAAAGGTATCTCTCCGAAATGACAGGTCATGTTCACATAGTCGCCGTCTAACTCAAGATCGATAGTATTTATCAGCTTGCCGGGGTTTGCGTCGATCGCATGGTTTACATAAGCGTCGATCTCGTTCTGTTCTAAAGTTCCGTTGATAACATTTACCTGTACCATTTTAATTCCTTCTCCTTAAAATCGTTTTTATTGTTGCAGCCTTGCGGCTTATTCTTGTGGTGGTGATTCTAAGTATAACACAATATGTTGTGTTTGTCAATAGGTAAAACCACAAAAAAGAGAAAAAAGTTAAAATTTTTTTATCAAGGCAAATGCTCAGGTCGCTATGCCCGCAAACTGGGTATTATACAGCTTTGCATAAGCGCCGCCCTGCGCGAGCAGCTCCTTGTGATCGCCAGCCTCGGCTACCTTGCCGCCGTCGATAACGACTATCTTGTCCGCGTCGCGTATGGTGGAAAGGCGGTGTGCGATTATAAGACTGGTACGCCCTTTCATAAGTGCCAGCATAGCCTCTTGTATATAGACCTCGGTACGGGTGTCTATGCTGGAGGTAGCCTCGTCGAGTATCAATATCTTGGGGTCAGCGAGTATCGCGCGCGCTATCGCGATAAGCTGACGCTGTCCCTGTGAAAGGTTGCTGCCGCCCTCGGTCAGCATGGTGTTGCAGCCGTCGGTCAGCTTTTCGGCGAACTCGTCCACGCGGGCGGTCTTTGCCGCGGCTATTACCTCCTCGTCGGTGGC
>CANRII010000120.1 GCA_947630685.1 uncultured Ruminiclostridium sp.
CTGTCAAGGAGCAAGGGGCAAAAATAGCCCAAAAGAATCGTCGTGAGGCGGCTCGGGTTCGATTCCCGCATGCCTAGGCAGAGCCTAAAAAACAAACCCAATAAAATCCCCTTTTCCTCCGTCATCATATATTTTCAAATTATTTGTCCTCTTAGCTTTACGGGCTATTGACAAAGATAAATATTAGTGATATACTAAAAGCAGCTAAAACGTGGACTGGGGATATAGAACATATATGCCCGGCGGCAGAGGGGAATGCCGTAATATTATACGGGTCGCGCGCCTGTTTATTCGGTATTGTGAGATTCTGTTAGATCAGTAACGGAGCATCTCAGCTGCATGTGCTGGTTATATATCCGCAGCAGGGAAAGATTCAATACGTTTTGCAGCCTACACTATATTTCATTACGGGAGGGTAAGTAATGTTAAATTCAAAGGACGTAGGATGTGTGATCAGGCGTTTCAGAAAAGAAAAAGGGCTGTCACAGGAAGTTGTGGCTAATCTCGCCGATATCGGCAGAACTCATCTCAGCGCGATCGAGCGCGGAGAGCGCCGTCCGACGCTGGAAACCTTTTTCCGCCTTTCAGAGGCGCTCGGAGCTAGCCCGAGCGTTATCATTGCCGCTATAGAAGAAGAAAGAAAGAAAAGCCTTGAGCAGGAAGAAAATGACGCTTGACTTTCTTTTATTAAAAGCGACAAAAATACCTCTGTATCGTTCGATACAGAGGTATTTATTTTGTTATTTTAAGCAAAGTACGAGGTAAATTCCTGTACCCAGTAATATCTATAATGATCTTTCGGCGAGCTTAAAAACGCGATAGCGGTACTTTTGAATTTTTCCTTGAGAATGTTCTCTCTATGCCCCTCGGAATTTATCCATTGGTTGAACGTCTCTTCAACGGAGGCAAAACCACCTGCGAGATTTTCTCCCATGGATTTAAGGTCGTCTACCTTTAACTCGTCGTATACACTCTCGAAGGAGGAGCCGTCCGGACGGACATGACCGCCCCACTCTGGGATAAGCTCTAAAACGCGTATTTGCGCGGCGCGGTAGGCGTTATCGTCCCAGGTCAATTCCGAACGCCCGTTTTTCACGCGGTATTCGTTTATCATCCGGAACATTTCCTTTTCCTCGGCCTTGGCGGAATTATATGTGCTGCCGTTTTTGGCGGGAACGCCCAAATCGCTCGACGTCGGCGCGGCGGTGGAAGGCTTTACGGTCTGCGGCTTTTTGGTGCTCGACGGCGCTTTTGTAGTAGACGGCGCTTTAGTGGCAGACGGAGCTTTTGTAGTGACCGGCTTGGAAGCTGCGGCGGGATCGGTTTTAGTAAGATAATCCGAATGGATAAACGACCCGTCCGACAGCTTATAATATCCCGTATCGGTCTTTGCGGTGACCGTCAGCTTTTCTCCGAAGCGTATTGTGCGCACCGCCTTAGAACCTATTACCGCCTGTTCACGCGCGCTGCATTCTTTTGCTGCGTAATATGTACCGCTCGCAGCGGATTCTTTCCATTGCGGTGCGGGAGCGTCGGTCTGCGGTTTTTCGGTTTGAACAGTCGTTGCAGGCTTTTCGGTCTGAACGGTAGTTTTGGGCTTTTCGGTCTGAACGGTAGTTTTCGGCTTTTCAGTCTGAACGGTCATTATAGGCTTTTCGGTCTCGGGAGCGCCTACTGTGCTTACGTCGGACTCTTTGCCGCTTTCCGAAGAACTGCCCGAGTTGTCGGAGCTTCCGTTTTGCGTATCGCCGGAATTTTCGGATACCGTATCGGAGGAAACGCCGCTGCTTTGAGCCTCGGAAGAGTTTACCGCCGCTAAGCTGCTTACGGTGTTTCCGCCTGCCGCGCATGAGGTCAGCATAACGGCGGAGAGTATCGCCGCGATATATCCGTAAGATCTATTCGGTATAGTTTTTTTCAATATATCACCCCATTTGTATTTACAGCTTTATTATACAGTCTTGTAAGCAATTTGTCAATGCCAAAAAATTTCCGTTTTTTAATGGATATATTGAAAAATTTTTTAATTTGCGATGCCCTCTATATACGGCTGACAGCGAAAGGCTATCTCGACGGGAGCCGTGCGTATGAGCTCGCTGATATTATCGCGGTTGTCATACCAAAAATCGGGATAGCTGTGCAGCAGCAGCTTTTCAAAGCCGAACGCGTCGCAGCCGTATTGGGTCTTTATCTTTTCCAGCGCGTCGGTCATCGACTTTACTACCGTCTGTTCTACCTTGAGGGTAAGCTCGTTTTCCGCCTCATCGTCCCCGTCGGACAGGAAAACGCGTTCTTCATATCTTCCGAAGCCGAAGCCGTCTATCTTAAACGACAGCTTTCCGTCGGATATTTTCGGGATAGTTTTTATATCCAGCTTGAACAAGGTGACGGTAGCCGCCTTGCTGTCGTCGTCGGTGCGAACGCTGACGGACAGCTCCGGCGTATCTCCGGTGATAAGCTGTATCCCCGCAGAATCGCCGCGCGTACCCGTGCCGGTCAGCTTGCCTTGCGAAAAAGCCGCCCCGCCGCTTATCACGACGGTTTTTTCCTTTTGCTCTTCTTCGCCGCCTCCCGAGCCGCCCTGTCCTTGCGAAGAGCCGCTTTCCTGCGAAACGGTGACGTCGGTCTTTTCCTCTTTTACTTCCAGCAGCGGAAGATATGCGCTGCGCGAGGAATAACTGAGCGAGATCATCGCGTCGTATATACGGCAGTCGGGACTTGTACCGCGGCGGCTGGCGTTGGTTATCATATTTGTAAGCTTGTCGGTGGAAACGTTGCCCTCTTTGAATCTTATATCTATTATTTCCTCCGCCGTATTTTTTGCCGCGGCTACATACGCCCTCGGGTGGGAATGGTAGTTGGACACGAAAAAGCTCAGCGTCCCCTCAAGGTCGTACTTCGCAAGCTCGTTGCCGATTATTATAAGACGGTTTTCGCTGAACAAAAGATCCTTTCCGGTCTTTACCGAGGCGTCCTCCGCCGCGTCAAATACGCTGACTCCCTCGCCCACGGATTTTAATACGTTCGGCTGGGTCTTGTCTATCTGGTTCTGACCGCCCTCTCCGCTTTGGAAAAAGTATTGCAGGCTCATACGGTATACTTTGCTGTCCGGCAGATAATCTACTCCCACCGCCTGGACTATCCCGCGTTCGGACAGCTCTACATACTGTATACAGCCGGACAGACACAGCGGAAGTATCAACGCCGATATCAGCGCGATAAGCCGTTTAAGTTTTGCCATTTTTATAACAATGCTTGCGAAGCAAGCATCTCTCCTTTCGAGTTTTTGTGCGGTTTTGCGAAGCAAAATTGCCGACCGTACTCGGCAAAGCGCAAAACTCACAGTTTGAAAAATTTATTTTTCAAACTTACTGCCTCCTTTCGCTAAAGTCCGTTTTTTCCCCGCTATCAGTACCATAAGCGGTATCAGCGTACCGGCGACGAGTATATGCAGCGAGGTATGCGTCATGCTTTCAAAAGTGTCGTATCTTTCCTTGTCCGTTCCTAAAAAATAGGCTATGCCGATAAGGATAACGGCGTATACCGCCAAAAGAATATTTTGTCTTAGCTTGTCGGGAGAACTGCCGAACGAGGTGAAGATATTATGCGCCGCGCAAAGGCAGAGCGCCAGCTTTATTATGCAGCAGAACACCCATACCACCGAATCTATGCCGTCCAGTCTTTGGAATATTACCACGTCCGACATCGAAGATATCGTATACAGCGGATATTCAAGATGATCGAGGTACGGTCCTAAGATAAGGTTATACAGCAGAGTAAAGCCCTCCAGCAGCACAAGCGCCGCGGCAAGGTATAAAAATACCGCGTTGTGCGGCTTGCTGCGGACATGCCCGCAGAATACCGCAAATATCAGTATCTCCGAGCAGGAGCTTATTTCCGCCAGCATTGAACGGATAAAGTATTCTCCGTCGCGTATAAAAGAGGGGTACAGATAGTTTATATCCGCCTTGTCCGACGCGGTGGACGCGATAAGCACCATCAGCACGGCAAACATAACCAGCGCGAATATGCTGCATCTCGATATGGCGGAAAACCCTTTCAGAGCGCCGTAATACGCGGCTATCGAGATAACGCTCACTCCGATTATGAACAGCATATTGTCAAATATCACGTCGGAGATATAAAGCTGTAGATTTATCAGCGTTTCCAGTATCACGACGGTAAGCGACAGCATGAACAGTATCGCAAGGACTGAGCCGAATATTTTATTTTTGCGTATAGCCGGGACTAAAAATCCCTCGCCCTTAAAGCGCAGCGACATGAATATCGCCGGCAGGAACAGTATAAGAACTATGAGCTTTGCCGCTAATATGCTCCAGAATCTGTCCGGTCCGTATAATATCAATTCTCCGGGGATAACGGTCATTTCCGCCGAGGCGCGGGTCACTACGAACAGCGCGGCAAGCTGCTTCCAGCTTATCTCATTCATCTGTGCTGTCATCCCTTTCACTATCGGAGTCAGAGGAATTTGCGTGGGATAATTCGCTTACCGTGATGTCCGATTCGGTGAGCGAACGCCAATTTCTGCGGTAAAAACTGTCGCGCAGTATGCTTTTTAAGGTCACGGGCGCGAAAGGCGCAAGATACGGCACGCCGTAAGAGCTTTTCGAGCATAGCCGAAACAACATCATCGTGGTTACTATTATCATGCCGAACAGCCCGAAAAATCCTCCGGTCAGTATGAATATCAGCCTTAATATCATGCAGCTTTCATAAAGATCCGGCACCGCAAACGAGCATAGCCCGGTAGCGGCGATTATAAGCACCACCGGCGCGCTCATAAGTCCGGCGGTGACGGTTATCTCGCCTATTACAAGACCGCCTACTATACTGACCGCATGCCCTACGCTTTTCGGCAGGCGCAGCCCGGCTTCTCTCATTATCTCATAGAGGATATACATTATCAGGCACTCCGCCAGTACCGGGTAAGCGGTGGTCTGGATAGAGGAATAAATATTCAGCAGCAGAGTGGTGCGAAACAGCTCCGGGTTGAAATTGCACAGCGCTACATACAGTCCCGGCAAAAACACCGCCAGTAAAAACGCGATAAATCTAAGCGCCCTAACGAACGCCGAAAAGTACGGGTGATGGGTATAATCGTCCATGGTATGGAAATTTTCTATGAACAACCCCGGCACTATCAGCGCAAACGGCGTTCCGTCCACGATGATGCCGACCCTGCCTTCATACAGCTTTGAAACGAAGGTGTCCGGACGCTCGGTCAGCGTCACCTGAGAAAACAGCGTGCCGCCGCTTTTTTCCAAAAACGCCTGTAAATAATCGCTGCAAAGTATCGTGCTTAACGGCAGCTCTTTTATCCGGTCGGTTATTTCGTTTACCATGTTTTTGTCCGCGCGGTCGCTGAGGTAGCAGACGCAGACGTCGGTATTGCTGCGGGTGCCGGTCTTGATAAGATTCATTACCAGCGACGGCGACTTCATGCGGCGGCGAACCATGGACATATTGGTACGCACCAGTTCTATAAAGCCCTCGCGGGAGGCACGCAGATTGATATGGGAGCTGGGTTCTTCCACCGCGCGGTGTTCGTACCCCTGTACCCCTATCGCCAGCGCATGATCCGAGCCGTCCGCGAGTATCACCGCGAACCCCGACATAATAAGCTGTACGGTCTCCCCGCAGGTG
>CANRII010000121.1 GCA_947630685.1 uncultured Ruminiclostridium sp.
AACGAAGGCATACTTGCGTATGTCGAGCGAGGTTGACGCAGTATTGGCGGAAAGATGCCCGTAAAAACCGACTTGGGCTCGGCTCCCGCATGCCTACCCGCCGCGGTTTATCAATTTCCGCTCTAACTGCTGTTCTCCTTTTTATCTTCCTATGGAGGGCGCTTGATAACTTCAAAATACAGTATGTCGGTCGGGCTGTACAGACTCATTTGGCTGCTTGGCGTAGGCATTATAAAGTCCTTTTAATATCTTGTTATCCTTTTGACCATGCGTTTTTGCCCTTTGATTTCGAAGAAATCAAAACAACTATCCGCGAAGCGGATAGTATGCACGCCCTAGTTGTTTGGGGCTCCACCCTAAACAAAAAAGGACAACGCTGCTGCGCCATCCTTTTTATGTTCAATTCTTTATTACTTGAAATATCTCTTCAAAAGACCTTCAAACGCTTTGCCGTGTCTTGCCTCGTCCTTTGCCATCTCATGTACGGTGTCATGTATAGCGTCAAGATTGAGCTGCTTTGCTTTCTTAGCAAGATCGAATTTGCCCTGAGTAGCGCCGTGCTCCGCCATAACTCTCTTTTCGAGGTTTTCCTTGGTGGAATCGCTTACCACGTCGCCGAGCAGCTCCGCAAACTTTGCGGCATGCTCAGCCTCTTCCCAAGCGGCTTTTTCGTAGTACAGTCCTACTTCGGGATAACCCTCTCTGTGAGCGGCTCTCGCCATTGCAAGATACATGCCGACCTCGGTGCATTCGCCCTCGAAATTAGCCTTAAGACCCGCGATTATCTCCTCGTCGGTAACCGCCTTTGCAACGCCTATCTTGTGCTCGTCGGCAAATACCAGACCGCCGTCCTGTGTTACTTCCTTGAACTTATCGCCCGGAACCTTGCACTGAGGGCAGAACTCCGGCGGGGTATCGCCTTCATAAACATATCCGCATACGGGACATACAAACTTTTTCATGTCGTTTTCTCCTTTGTTAAAATTATAAAATCAGTAAATATTACTGTTTTTTAATTATACTACATAACGGCCGATTTGTCAATACGCTTTTACAAAAATATCAGCCGTCAGCATTCTGCCTTTTTTTCATGCGCTTCCAGTTAAAAAATCCGTACCCGTCGTTTATCAAAAAGACCGCAAAGCAGGCGGTCATCGGCAGATAGCTTATATCCTCCGCGCTTGCCAGCGCCCATAATCCTATAAGAACTATATCGTTAAGCGCATACGCCGCCGCGTAAAACGGGCTGCGCAGCATGGTAAGCGCGGACGCGATAAAGCTGGTGGTGACCGACAGAGTACTTAGCAGCAAATTAGCGTTTCCCAGCGCTTTAAGGATAAAATAAAAAGCTATCGTCACAGCGGCCGCAGATACGGCAATCATCAGCCTTTTTCCTTTTGTTAAAACGGCGACCTTTACCTCCGCGGAATCTTTATAAGGGTTCTTTATCCAGGACACGACCGAAGCCGCCGCGATAGGCGCGGTCATGCCTAGATAGGTTATCATTTCCCCATAATAAGAAAAGAAAAATGAGATAGCGCCGTAGAACACCGCGAATATCACCGTCAGCACTTGACCTAACACATATCCTTTCGCAACGAAGATAAGCGCGGTCACTCCGATAAGCGATGATACTAACGTCAGCGGATCGGCAGGAGAAAAAACAAA
Organism: uncultured Ruminiclostridium sp.; assembly: GCA_947630685.1. Lineage (GTDB taxonomy): Bacteria > Bacillota > Clostridia > Oscillospirales > Ruminococcaceae > Ruminiclostridium_E. The sequence goes on from CANRII010000121.1 coordinate 1,669, forward strand.
GCAGACCGTCACAGAAATTACGGAAAATATCCACAGCCCCAGCTCGAACCGCGTCAGCTGCGCAAACGCTTTTTTCAGCTTCATAGTCCTCCATAGCTCTTCCGAAATTTACGGGAGCATATACTTTTCTCTGTATTTTGCGAACTTGTCGCGGAATTCCTTGTTATCCTGCGCTTTTAACTCGTTGAGGTAATTATGCGTATCGAAATTGTTTTCGCTTATCTGGATAAGACAGACCGCGATATTTGAGCAATGATCCGCCACCCGCTCGAAATTAGTTACTATATCTGTAAGCACGAATCCCATTTCGATAGTGCATTTTCCTTTGCGCAGACGGCGTATATGCCGGTCGCGTATCTCGCCGCTGAGCTTGTCGATGACCTCTTCAAGCGGCTCTACCGATTTTGCGAGCTTGGTATCGTTGCGCTCAAAGGCTTTTACCGCGGTGTCAAGTATCTCGTTTACGGCGTCGCTGAAAATGCGTATCTCGTTCATCGCTTTTTTGGAAAATTCAAGCTGCTTTTCGTGCATCTCAACGGCGCAGTCCTTTATATTGACCGCATGGTCGGATATACGTTCAAAGTCGCTGATACAATGCAGCAGCATATTGACTGTCTGGTTTTCCGAAACGGTCATGCTCTTAGAACCGAGATTTAATAGATAGCTGCCGAGCTTGTCCTCGTAAATATCAACGATATCCTCGTTGGAATCCACCCTCGTGCAGTCCTGTTCGTTGTAGGAGGAAAGCAGCGCTATCGACATTCTCAGCGTAGACCTTGCGCAGTCGGACATCTTCCCCGCCGCCTGCTTGCATTGCTCCAGCGCCACCGACGGCGTAGCAAGAAAACGCGGGTCGAGTATGCGGTATTCCTCTTTCGGCTTTTCCGCGTCGGTCTGCTTGTCGCGTATGGTAAGGCAGGCGAGCTTTTCCAGCCCTTTAGCGAACGGCAGCAGCGCCAGCGTCGCGAATACGTTGAATACGCTGTGTATTATCGCTATACCTACCTGTCCGGCAGGCTCTCCGACAAATTCCAGCGGGAAAAGCGCGTTTATCGAATAGAATATCGCCATGAACAGCAAAGTACCTATCAGGTTGAAGTACAAATGCACCAACGCGGCACGTTTAGCGTTCTTGCTTGCGCCTACGCAGGACAGCAATGCGGTAACGCAGGTGCCTATATTCTGTCCCATGATTATAGGTATCGCCGAGCTGTAGGTCACCGCTCCGGTATCGCACACCGCCTGCAATATTCCGACCGACGCAGACGAGCTTTGGAGTATCGCGGTGATAACGGCTCCTGCCAAGACGCCAAGCAACGGATTTGAGAACATCGTGAGTATGCTGCGGAAGGATTCGTTTTCCGCAAGCGGCTCTACCGCGCCCTTCATCATTTCCATACCCGCCATAAGTACAGTAAATCCGAGCAGAATGCTGCCTACGTCCTTTTTGCGGCTGCTCTTGCTCATCATTATCATGAAAATGCCGATTATCGCAAGTATCGGCGTAAAGGAAGTCGGCTTAAGCAGCTGCACAAACAGATTTCCGTCCTCTATTCCGGTAAGGGAAAGCAGCCATGACGTGATGGTGGTGCCGATATTCGCGCCCATTATCACGCCTACCGCCTGCGATAATTTCATTATTCCGGAGTTTACAAAGCCTACCACCATGACCGTAGTAGCGGAGGAGGACTGTATCACCGCGGTGACCAGCGCGCCTAACGCCACCGATTTTATCGGGTTGGAGGTAAGCTTTTCCAGTATTTTTTCAAGCCTGCTGCCGGACAGCTTTTCCAAGCCCTGCCCCATGGTATTCATACCGTACAGGAACAGAGCCAGTCCGCCTATCATCGTCAGTATGCCGAATATATCCATACCGTTTGTCCTTTCAGCTCAAAACCACAGATCCGCCCGCAAAACTGCCGGACAGTAATTCAGCCTGGAGTAGTACCCCTGCCATGGCTGGGATACGTCACCAAGCTGACGTTTTATCAAAGCTCAGCTATAGAAAAGATCACCGTACCGAACGGGAACGAAACCGGTACTCTGAGCGTGTATTTTGCTTTTATCGCCGTAACGTCCGCCGCGTCTTGCACCTGCTGCGGCGAAAGCTTAAGCTCTTTACCGACGGAGTTGGATACGTTTACGGTAAACAAGCCGTTGCTTAAATTGAGGAACTCGCTCACAACGTCCTTGGTGTATTCGTCGTTTTCGGTAAGCTCCTCCTCCGCGTAACGGGAAGCGAAAGCCGTAAGCGCCGCGTCGTCCGCCATTATGGAGGTCACAGCTTCAAAGCCGCCGCTTATCTTCTGTACCAGCGCGGTCTTGCAGCCGGATGTATCCGCAGCAGAAAGCGGAGTAAAATCATCTCCGATAAAGCGTATCAGATTCTTGAACAGTATATTTACATATTCAAAGATAAGCTCGGAATTGTCGGTCTTTTTATCGGCAATATCGTAAAAGCTGCCGATGACCGCGCCGGTCTTTTGAGTGCTTTCCGCAACGAAATCCTCGTCGTCCAGATGATGCTCCGCCTTGTAGCTGTTCAGCGCCTTTTCAAATTCCTCGTTGGTAAGGCAGCCCATATCTACAAGCGCTTGTCCTAAAACAAGACAGCCGGTCTTTTGCGCCGACAAAAGCTGAGTCACCTGCGCGGGAGTAAGATAGCCCATCTCCACCGCGATGTCGCCTATCCTCTTATCCACCGTCGCCTGCATCTTATGTACCGCGTCCACCTGCTTTGCGGTCATGTAGCCCGCGTTGATGGCAAGCACGCCCAGCTTTACGCGCGTACTGCTCTTAAGATCTATCGCTTTCTGAAGATTCTCCGCTGAAACTATCTGCTTATTGAGCAGGTAACTGCCGAAAAATTGTGTAAACATAAATTTCTGACGCCTTAAAAAGGCATTCTCCTTTCATAGGTTACGGTATTGCGGTCATACCTCTTTGAAGTAATGATCCAGCAGCTTTACCAGTCTTTCTTCCTCCACCGGCTTTTGAAGAAAATCGCTAGCGCCGTATTTTATAGCCTCTGTAAGATTTCCCTCGGTGCCTATTGAGGTAGCCATAACTATATTAGCCTTAGGAGTGGTCGCCTTGATAGCCTTGAGCGCTTCGACCCCGGACATTTCCGGCATTACTATATCCATAAAGGTGATATCCGGCATTACCTCGGCAAATTTTTCCACCGCGTCCTTGCCGTCCTTAGCCTCGTAAATATTGGTGATCCCGTAATTTTCAAGCAGCATCCTCATCTTTTTTCTTATCATCATGGAATCGTCGCAGATAAGAACCTTCGCCTGTGAAACAGAAGTTGACATTTCGTTCTCCTCCTAAATGTTATGTAACTACAGTATAGCATTTTTTTCGGAATAATGCAATACCTTTTTTGAGTTTTATACCCTGTTTTGTGAAACATGTACCAATATCCGGCGGACATATTATGAAAACAGCACGGTGTAGGTCACGCCCGCCCATTCTCTGTACCAGTATACCGGCAAAAGGTGCAGCGGCGTCGCCGACGGAAAGGACAGCGCGTCTATACCCTGCTTTTCGGCAAGCATTCTCGCTCTGAGCATATGAAAACCGTCGGTTATTATCACTACTTCCTTTGGCAGACCGTTCTCCTCTATCACTTTTTTTGAAAACGCCAGATTTTCCTCGGTAGATAAGGACTTATCCTCGGTGAAAACGCGGCTTGGCTCTATCCCGTGGGATATGAGGTATTCCTTCATGGCGTCAGCCTCCGTCACCGGTTCTCCCCCTATCTGCCCGCTCTGGATACGGCCGGTATGACGTTAGC
>CANRII010000122.1 GCA_947630685.1 uncultured Ruminiclostridium sp.
TCAATACGAATATCACCTTATATACCTTTATAGCGCGGTCGCCGAAAAGATATTCCACCGCCTTTGAACCGTAATGTGACCAGCCCAGCACGGTAGTAAACGCGAACATCAGCATAGCAAGCGCTATGAATATCTCACCCGGCATGCCGAATACATTGCCGAACGCCTGGGATACCAGAGTAGCGTCATTCGCTCCCTCGGCGGCCATTCCGGTCTGAAGGTCGATATACCCGGAGGAAAGCACAACTATCGCGGTCATGGTGCATACTACGATAGTGTCCATGAACACCTCGAATATGCCCCACATGCCCTGCTTTACCGGTTCTTTTACATTTGAGGAGGAATGTACCATTACCGACGAACCAAGACCCGCCTCGTTAGAGAATACTCCGCGCTTAAATCCCTCGGTTATCACCTTTCTTATAATAACGCCCGCCGCTCCGCCTGCCGCCGCGTCAACGCTGAACGCAAAGCGGAATATCGCGGCGAACATATCGCCCACCGAGCCGATATGTACAAAAAACACTATAAGCGAGCCTACTATGTAAGTTATCGCCATGAACGGCACTATCTTTTCGGCAAACGCCGCTATGCGCTGCAATCCACCCAAGATAATAAGTCCGGCGAGTATCATAAGCACTACGCCTATTATAAGGCTCAGCACCGATATGCCGCCTATCTCGCCGAGGTCTATGCCGGAGAAAAACGCCGATTCAAGATTCAGCGTTATCTTGTTTATCTGACCCATGTTTCCTATGCCGAACGAGGCAAGGATAACAAACACGGAAAACATCACCGCAAGAATACGCCCGAACAGCCGGCAGTACTTTTTGCTGCCCAAGCCGTCGGAAAGATAGTACATCGCGCCGCCCGACCATTCTCCGTCAGCGTTTTTGCGGCGGTAGTATATGCCCAGCACATTCTCGGAAAAGTTCGTCATCATTCCGAAAAACGCCGCTACCCACATCCAGAACACCGCGCCGGGTCCGCCTATCATAATGGCGGCGGCGACTCCAGCGATATTTCCCGTTCCCATAGTCGCGGCAAGCGCGGTACATAACGCCTGAAACTGCGATATCGTCTTTTTATCCGTCTTTTTAGTAGCGGAACCGTTGCGGCTGAACACGCTGCCTATCGTTTGCTTTAACCAATGGCCTAAATGCGAGATCTGAAAAAATTTCGTGCAGAAGGTCATTATAATGCCGGTACACAGCAGCAATATTATCCCTATCTTAGACCATATAAAATCCTGAAGTACACTATTTATTTCTGTAAGCCAATCAAAAAATGCGTCCATATGTCTCCCCGTTAAAATTTTTATTTGCCGTGCATTTCACAAAATTTCAGCTTTTTAAGCTCTTCACAAACATTTTGTGAAATACGCGCAAACGCCCTTTGGTAAGAACAGGGCAATTCGTTTGCGCTGCGGGTGCAGTTGTAATGCTCGTCAAGGCAGCGACTGAATTTATATGTACCCTCTATAGCGGTAACTATGTCGTAAACTGAAAGCTGCTCGGTGCCTTTCGCCAGCTCATAGCCGCCTTTCATTCCCTTATAGGAATTGACTATCCCTTTTTCCGCAAGTATACGCAGTATTTTAAGCGCGAAATTCTGCGGCACATCCGTTCGCTCGGAAATGGTTTTCGCGTCGAACCGCGCGCCCTCTCCGCCGGAAAACAGCAGGTCGGTTATCCTTATCGCGTAATCGGTCTGTAAAGTAATGTGCATAAGTCCACCTGTCAGTCAAGGAAATCCTTGAGCTTTTTACTTCTTGAGGGATGTCTGAGCTTTCTCAGCGCCTTTGCTTCTATCTGACGTATACGCTCACGGGTGACATTGAATTCTCTGCCCACCTCTTCAAGCGTGCGGGGACGTCCGTCCTCTAAGCCGAAGCGCAGACGCAGCACCTTTTCCTCTCTGTCGGTGAGAGTGCCTAATATCTCGCTTAGCTGCTCTTTAAGCAAGGTGCGGCTGGCGACCTCCGCGGGGGCGGGTGCATTCTCGTCCGGGATAAAATCGCCGAGGTGGCTGTCCTCCTCCTCGCCTATAGGTGTTTCAAACGAAACGGGGTCCTGCGATATCCTGATTATCTCGCGTACTCTGTCCACCGAAATGCCCAGTCTGTCGGCTATCTCTTTAGCGGTAGGCTCATGACCGTTTTCATGCAGCAGCTGACTTGATACCTTTTTCACTTTTGTAATAGTTTCCACCATGTGAACCGGTATTCTTATCGTTCTTGCCTGGTCTGCGATGGAGCGGGTTATCGCCTGCCTTATCCACCATGTGGCATAGGTAGAGAATTTATATCCCTTGGTATAATCGAATTTTTCCACTGCCTTGATAAGTCCGAGGTTGCCCTCCTGGATAAGATCCAAAAACTGCATGCCCCTGCCGACATATCTTTTTGCGATACTTACTACCAGTCTGAGGTTTGCCTCGCTGAGGCGCTTTCTCGCGTATTTGTCGCCCTGAGCCATACGGGTGGCAAGCTCTATTTCCTCCTCGGTAGTGAGCAGCGGCACTCTGCCTATCTCCTTAAGATATATCTTGACCGGATCGTCTATCGCTATCCCCTCTGCGGACAAAGAGGCGTCGAGGTCCTCCGCGTCGGTAAAGTCCAGCGCGTTGTCAAGATCTTCATCGGCGGAAAAATCGTCCACTATCTCTATGTTGCTGCTTTCAAAGTCATCATAGAGCTTGTTTATTTCTTCCGCGTCAAAATCCAGCTCTTCCAGCACGTCGGTTATCTCTTTGGTGGTGAGCTTACCGCTCTGCTTGCCGTGGTTTATCAGTTCGTTTATCTTACTGTCAGCCATTTTACTCATCCTTTCTTTATTCATTCCTTTATAGTCTTTATCCTGTCGGCTAAATTTCTCAGCTCGTCGTCTGTCATACTTCCCGCGTTTTTGCGGTTTTTCTTATCCCTGAATTCGATCAGCTTATTTATATGATCGTTCAGCCTTTCGGCGCTGTACGGAAGCTCGTTGTTCTCTCTTATCAGCCTTGCCAGCGCCGATATCTCCTCGCCGCTGTGCGATAAGCCGAGCGTGGTAAGATTTACCTCCCTGCCGCTGCCTATCGCGGCGACTATCTCAAGGTACAGCCTGCGGTTGTACTCGGTGGGAAAATCCTCCGGCGACAACTTTTCGCATATTCTGGAAAGATAATCCGGCGAATGTATCAAAAACGCGATTATCCCGCGCTCCGCCGCTACCTCGGCAGGATACTTCTTCGCCTCGGGATTTATCCTGTCGCGCTGTGACGAGCCGGAGATCATCTCGCTGCGTTCTTTCTTTTCGCCGCGGTTTTGCTGACGCTTTCGCTCCTGCTCGACCGCAAGCTCCACGTTCTGCCTTGCCACTCCCGCGGTCTGAGCCGCGGCGGCTATGTATACCGCGCGGTCTATCGGGCTCGGCGTTCCGGCGATGAGCGTCACCGCGCGGCGCAGATATTCCGACTTACCGCCGGTGGAATCAAGGTCGAGTCCCCTGCCTATCCGCTCCAGCTCGAAATCCATGCCGGATTCGGATCTATTGAGCAGTATCCGGTACGCCTCGCTGCCGAATTTTTTTATATACTCGTCCGGGTCTTTAGCTCCCTGCATTTTCAGTATCCGCGTTTGTATCCCGACGTTTGAAAGTATATTCATCGCCTTAGCGGTAGCTTTCTGCCCCGCCTCGTCGCTGTCCAGCGAAACGACTACCTCTTTGAATCCTAAATTCGCTATTTTTCTCGCGTGGACGTCGGTCAGCGCCGTGCCGCAGGTCGCCACCGCATTTTTGAAGCCCGCCTGATACAGCGTTATCACGTCCAGATTTCCCTCGCAGAGGATAAGGCTGCTTTCTTTGGTGTTTTTCGCGTGATTCATGCTGTAAAGAAAGCTGCTTTTATTATATACAAGTGTGCCTCTGGTATTTAAGTATTTTCTGGTATCGTCGCCGCCTATCACTCTGCCGCTGAAGCCGACGACGTTTCCTCTCACGTCAAAAAACGGAAACATTACCCGGTAACGGAAAAAGTCGTAATACCGCTTTCCGTTTTTCGCCTTTGACAGCAGCGACGCCGCTTCCAATTCCTCGTCGTTATAGCCGAGCCGGTTCATGTGCTGCTTAAGTCTGTCCCAGTCCTCGGCGGCATAGCCCAGCCCGTAGGTCTTGATAGTGCGCTCGGTAAGACCGCGCCCGATAAGGTAATCCAGTCCCTTTTTCCCCTCCGGAGAAAAAAGCGTCCTGTGGAAAAACTTACCCGCCTCGCGGTTCATCTCAAGCATTCTGGTACGCGCCCGCGCTCCGTCGTCGCCGCCGTCCTCCGGCATGGGTATTCCGGCGCGCTGAGCTAAAAACCGCACGGTTTCCATATAATCGAGGTTTTCATACAGCCGCACGAAATTTATAACGTCTCCCGCCGCTCCGCAGCCGAAGCAGTAAAAACTCTGCGTCGCCATATAAATATGGCAGGACGGGGTCTTCTCCGAATGGAACGGACAGCAGCAGACGTAATCCGAGCCGGTCTTTTTCAGCGGCACATACGAAGAAACAACGTCGTAAATATCGTTGCTTTCTTTAACTTGTATAAGAAAGTCGTCGGACAATCTCAACGCGCCACCCCCTCTTTATAACGACCAACTCTTAGGTATGGACAATTCCATAAAATAATCCACCGCAAAATCATCGGTCATGCCGCTGATAAAATCGCAGACGGCAAGCTCGGTATCATATTTTTTTGCAAAATCCTGATAAAGCTGCGGCATCTTGTCGGGATTATCCTTGAAAAATTTATACAGATATTCCACGATACGGCAGGCCTTGCCCTTTTCCGCATTGGTACAGGGCGCGTAATAAACATTGTCGAACATGAAATTTCTGAGCTCGTCATGCGCCTGCTTTGTTTCTTCGTCGTATTTTATAGTGTCGACGCTGTTTTCGACTATCGACTTTATCAGCGTGGTTATACGCTGACTCTTTGTAGCTCCCAGCACCTTTATCGTTCGCTCGGGAAGATCCTCCTGCCGCAAAATTCCGGCGCGTATCGCGTCCTCGATATCGTGATTTATATACGCTATCTTATCGGAAAACTTTACCAGCTGACCCTCCAGCGTTTTCGCAACGCCGTTCGTATGGCAGACTATGCCGTCCCTCACCTCGGCGGTAAGGTTCAGTCCCTCTCCGTTTTTTTCGATATGCTCCACCACGCGCAGACTTTGCAGATAATGCTTGAACCCCTTTGAATAAAGGCTGTCAAGCGTTCTTTCCCCGTCGTGGCCGAACGGCGTATGCCCAAGATCGTGACCCAGCGCGACAGCCTCTGTCAGATCCTCATTCAGCCTAAGCGCTCTCGCTGCCGTCCTAGCTATCTGCGCCACCTCAAGAGTATGCGTCAGACGGG
>CANRII010000123.1 GCA_947630685.1 uncultured Ruminiclostridium sp.
GATACGATCCCTGCGCATGGTGCTGGCGTCGGCGGTCGGCGGAGCGGCGGCGTTCGTTATCTTTCTTCCACATGAGCTGCCTATAACGTCCGCCGCGATAAAGATAGCGTCCTGTGTTATCATTACTCTGGCGGCATTCGGCTGGAGAGGCGGTAAAGCGTTTATTAAAAACATTATCTGGCTGCTGCTGGTAAATTTTATATTTGCAGGGATAATGCTGGCGGTGTGGCTGTTCGCTGCACCGATGGAAATGCTGTATTCCAACGGGGCGGTATACTTCGATATAGATTTTTTCACTATCTTGTTCTGTACCTGTGCGGCATACTTTACCATAAGAGGGGTAAGGTATCTGCTGGACAAAAACGGCAGGGCAGACGGTCGGTATATGATAATAATTGAGAATAACGGTGGAAAAGTGGCGCTGAACGCGCTTTCAGACAGCGGAAACGGACTGGTCGATTGGTTCAGCGGGCTGCCGGTGATAATATGCCGAAAAAACGCCTGCGCCGATATATCACCGCCGGAAATATCCCACGCTAATACCGAGGAATACATCAAAGGCGTCAGGGTATTGCCGTTCAGTACGGTAAACGCACGCGGCTATGTTTACGCTTTCAAAGCGGATAAAATAGTTATATCGGAAGTCAAAAGCGGAAAAGAATACAGCGTCAACGCACTTATCGGTATATCTCCCGATTCTTTGCAGGAATATGACGCGATATTTAACCCAAAAATACTGGTATGATGAAAGGCAGGCAGAAAAATGACACTGGTCAAAACTATTTTACGGAAATTATTTATAAAGCTGCGTAAATACGGGATAAATGAGATAGATTATATCAACGGGCCCGAGTCTTTGCCGCCTCCGCTCACCGCAGAGGAGGAAAGCGCCGCGTTTGACCTGTTGAAAACCGATTTTGCGCGCGGACGGGAAATGCTGATAGTTCATAATTTGCGGCTGGTGGTCTACATAGCAAAAAAATTCGACGGTACCGGGATAGGCATAGAGGATCTTATATCTATAGGCACTATCGGGCTTATCAAGGCGGTAAACACGTTCAGCGTGGAAAAGAACATAAAACTCGCTACATACGCCTCACGCTGCATTGAAAACGAAATATTGATGTATTTAAGAAAGACCAGCCAGCAGAAGTATGAAATATCCATCGACGAACCGCTGAACGTTGACTGGGACGGCAACGAGCTGCTGCTTTCCGATATATTGGGAACGGATAACGATACCGTCAACGCAAATATCGAAAACGAGGTAGAGCGTAAAATGCTGCTCCAAGCGGTGGACAGTCTTGACGAAAGGGAAAAGCTGATAATGGAGCTGCGGTTCGGGCTGAATAATCATCCGGAGAAGACCCAAAAAGAAGTTGCCGATATGATAGGAATTTCACAAAGCTATATTTCCCGCCTTGAAAAACGCATAATAAAACGCCTAAAAAAAGAGATGGAAGCGTTATGCGGTTAAAGCCGCACCCCCTCGTTATTACGCGAGGGGGTGTAATTCGTTTATCTTTCGTACTATTGTTTATGCTGTCAAATCTTTGATCGGCAATAGGTATTCAAAAGATAATTTATATAATCGCTTTTTTCAAACAGTTTCTGACTTGTTGGGTCGCCCTGAGCCTTAACAAGCTCGCAGACAGGTACGTTCAGCCGCACAGATTGTGCTAAGCTCCGGCTTTTGGCATAATTTTCAAGTACCTTTTCGGCACCGTCTGTTTTCAGGTTTCCCAAACGCCAAAACGGATATGTACAAGTAATGTTAGGATAAACGTTAAAACGCGAATCCACATAGAACACCGGTTCGTCGGTCACATAACTTGCTGTAGAATTATCTGAAATTAACGTTTGATATAACTCCTGTTCCGTTTGTCCGAAAACATCTATAAGATTTTCTTTATGAAAATGCTTTAAGGTATACTCGGCAAGCTGTTTTGGGATCTTTCGTACCTCTTCGGGCGTAACACGGATATGATATAGCTTTTCGTTTTCGCCGTCGCAAGAACCTTGATGGATAAAACAGGAAAACTTTTCGTCAAACTCGCTGCAGCGCTCTTCAAGCTGCAATTTTGTGATAAGCGTGTCAATAAACGGCATTTCATCTATATTTTCCTGATTCAAAAATATCTGTATGCGCACAGAGATATGATTATCGATCAGGATATCGATTGCTTCTAATATTTCCCGATACGCATTTTTTCGACCGGTATAATGATCGGTGGTCTTTTCACCTCCGAATAAGGTAAGCTGTGCTGATTTTAATCCTAAAGACGAGAGCCATTTTACATATTCCGGATCTCTTACCAAACGCCATACGCTCAACAATTCAAAATGCGTCCTCGGCTTGTCGGAGAGCGATCCGCACAGTTCCCAGCGTTCTTTATATTTGTCGTGGAAATCGGGTTCACGATACCAATCGTCCACCATAAGGCAGGACGTAAAAGGTCTGAACTGCTGTGCGACGAAGCGCAGATCGGCTTCTGATAAATTGCCGTTTGGAAAATGCCCCAGCCAACAATGCTTACAGCGGTTCGGACAGCCTGCCATATCAAGGCAAGCAGTTATTTTAGAATATTTTGTTTGTATGTTCATGTTAATTTTCTCCTATAAATTATGATTTTTCTTATGTTGTTTTTAATAAAATGAAATTAGTTTATCTTTCATATAACGGTTAAAATCTTCGTTCATATTTTTCCTTTGGCAGTGACTGGATTTCTATTTCACAATGTTCTATTTAATATTCCTTTCTGCTATTACGGCTTATTCCCAAAAGACGCACTTGTTGATTTTATTCGGCATATTATACCCTCTCCATCACCGACATGGCGCATTTTATACCGTCGATCGCCGCCGTAACAATGCCTCCGGCGTAGCCTGCGCCCTCTCCGCAGGGGAAAAGTCCGGCGGTGGTGACGGATTGCAGACGGTCGTTTCTGACTATTCTTACCGGGGAAGAGCTGCGCGTTTCTGGTCCGGTAAGCACCGCGCCGCGGTCGTTAAAGCAGCTTATTTTACGCCCGAACAGCGGGATAGCCTGTCTGAGCGAATCGCAAACATATTCCGAAAGATATTCTTCCGGCATTACAAACGACGTACCGGGTCGGTATGTGGGAATAACGCCGCCGAAAGAGTTTGAAAGCGTTTTATGGAGCAGATCTCCCACGGTGGTTATAGGCGCGCGATAATCTTTTCCCGCGGCGAAAAACGCGGCACGCTCTATCTTACGTTGATACTCTATTCCGGCGGTCACCTCGGAAGAATCAAAATCATCGGGCGTTACGCTTACTAAAATAGCGCTGTTGGCATTTTTTCCGCTCCGGGCATGATAACTCATACCGTTTGTGACTATCGTTTCCTTTTCCGAGGAAGAGGCGACCACCGTTCCTCCGGGACACATACAAAAGCTGTACACGCCTCTGCCGTTCGGAAGATGCACCGCCAGCTTATAATCCGCCGCTCCGAGCGCAGGATGGTTATAATAGTCCCCGTACATAGAACGGTTGAGCTGCTGCTGTGTATGCTCTATCCTCATGCCGACCGAAAAATTTTTCTGCTCAAGCGCGACGTCCTTGTCCCTCATAAGATAGAATACATCTCTTGCGCTGTGACCGCATGCTATAATTAAATTATCGGTATCTATGGCGCAGATTTTCGCGTCTTTCAGATATTCAACGGCAGATATTCGTCCATCCTTTGTTAAAAAATTGCAAAAGCGCGCGCCGAATATGACCTCTCCGTCGAGCGATATTATCTCTTTTCGTATGTTTTTTACGACCTCACGCAGCATATCTGTACCGATATGAGGCTTTGCGCTGTACATTATTTCCGCGGGCGCTCCGTGTTTTACCAGCTCGGTAAAAACGGTAAAAGAAAATGGGCTGTTTACGCCGGTGTTCAATTTGCCGTCTGAGAAAGTACCCGCGCCGCCCTCGCCGAACTGAACGTTGCTTTCTTCGTCAAGTATGCCGGAGGAATGGAACCGCTCGACCTTTTTTATTCTGGTGTCCGCATCGTCGCCGCGCTCCAGCACGATAGGCTTTACGCCGCATCTTGCGAGATACAGCGCGGCAAACATTCCCGCAGGTCCGAAGCCTACCACCACCGGACGTTTAGCCAGCTTTCCCGGTAGCGGTACCACGCATTTCGGAAAATTATATACCGACAGCTTTTTGTTTTTGGCGATAAGCTCTTTTTCTTTTGCTTTGCTAAGCTCAAAGCATACCGTAAGCGAAAAATGTATATCCGTCTTTTTGCGCGCGTCTATTGATTTTTTCAGCAGGGTAAGCCGCGATATTTCCCGGGGAGCTATCCTAAGACGTGCGGCAATAATGTCTATAAGCCGGTTTTCATCATAATCAAGCGGCACGGCGATATCCGAATACTTAATCATATTTGCCTCCTAAGATGTACTCGGCGGCGGCTGTTCCGGCGAGATATCCGCTTTTCCAAGCCCAGTCGAGATTATATCCGCCGCATTGTCCGCATATATCCAGAATTTCTCCCGAGAAGAATAAACCGTCCGCTTTTTTGGACATCAGCTTCGGAGTTACCTCTTTGGCGGGAATTCCTCCCTCGGTCGATTGCGCAAGACTCCAGTCTGAAACATTCGTTACCGGAAAACGCCAGTCCTTGATAACGGCGGCGACGTTTTTTATATCACGTTCGGAAATATCCTTGCAAAGCATAGAACAGCTTATCCCGACCGCTTTCAATATCTGCTGACCGATACGCTTATGGACAAGACCGGTAAGCAGTTCTTCGCACGGCAGCTCAGACCGTATTTTTGCCGCAGAGAAAAGCGCGTCGGTAAGCTCTTTATCGGAAAGCGACGGCGCTATATCCAGCGATATTTCACATTTTCCGATATTTTTTGCGGCAAGCGCCGACAGATCAAAAATACATATACCGGACAGCGCCCCGTCGGAAAACTGTACCTCGCCGGTTTGTCTGGCGGCAGCCTGACCGTTTATCAAAAGGCAGACTTCGGCATAAGTGCGCAGACCCTTGAGCGCTTTGACCTTGTTTATATCTGTTCTTATCGGAGCAAGGGCGGGGTAAAGCTCCGTTACGGTGTGACCGAAACGCTTTGCCAGCGTATAGCCTGTACCGTCGCTGCCGAACGACGGCGCTGCGCGTCCTCCGGAGGAGATTATAACGCTTTTTGCGTGATATTGTTCGTTATCTGTGGTAATTATGAACATGTCTTTATCTTTTCTTATATCGGAAACCATGACCTGACACAGCATTTCGACGTTGCAGGCTGACGCTTTATGCCTTAATGCGTCCAGCACCGAGCCTGCCGCCATGCTGTGCGGATATATCCTGCCCTCGGTATCCGTTCTCGTGATAAGACCTACGCTGCGGAAAAG
>CANRII010000124.1 GCA_947630685.1 uncultured Ruminiclostridium sp.
GCTCTGACAGCTATACCGCCTCCTGTCGGGGTATGGCTGTCAGAGCCGATAAGCGTCTTGCCGGGCTTGCCGAAACGCTCAAGATGTACCTGATGGCAGATACCGTTGCCGGGTCTTGAAAACCAGATACCGTGCTTTTTGGCAACGCTGCCTATGTAACGGTGATCGTCGGCGTTTTCAAATCCCGATTGCAGAGTATTGTGGTCGATATAGGCGAGCGAGCGTTCCGTTTTGACCTGATCTACTCCCATAGCTTCAAACTGAAGATACGCCATTGTACCTGTAGCGTCCTGAGTGAGCGTCTGGTCGATCTTGAGCCCTATCTCGGTGCCCTTTACCATCTCTCCGTCCACAATGTGCGCTTTGATGATTTTTTCGGTCAGCGTAAGACCGGTGCTTTTGGTTTCTTTCTGTTCCATTGTGTTTTCTCCTTTCTTTCGCATAGCGGTAAAAAAACCGCCGGAGTTCTTATATAAAAATTATACAATAATTCGGTGCAGATGTCAATATTTTAACAACCGAAAAAATTAAAGAGATATTTTGTTAATTTCCTTATTATAGTGAGGAAAAACCGTCATTTTCGCTGACTACCGTATTGGAAAGATATCGAATTTTGATGATATTTTCAATTTACAGCATACCGTATCGAAAGGAGGGCATATACTCCCTTGCATAAAAGCGGAAAAATATATAAGCCCATTCTTTCGGTATTTATAGGAGCAGTTGTTTTACTGACCTCCTGCAAAGCTTCGCTGATACTGGCCGAACCCGATGACAACAGCGGATATGTTTATTATAACGGCGCGGAGATAACCGGCATGCCGTATGTTCTGCCGCCTGTGCCGCAGACGCATACATCTGCCGTTACGACCACCGCAGCGGCTACTAAGAAGCCCGCAAAAACTACTACCGCCCAAACCAAGGCGGAAAGCTCAAAGCAGACCGCTCCTGCCGCTCAGGAAAAGCCGCAGACAACTGCCGCTTCCAAAACAACAGAGGCCAAAACGACGAAAAAACCGCAGACTTCTACGCCTGCCGAAACAAAAGCGCCGCAAACGGCCTCTCCCGCACCCGTACCAAACGATGAACTGCCGGTAAACACTTACTCCGCGCTGAATTATAAAACGGTAAAGGGAATGTGGATATCGTATTTTGAGCTGTATCCTATTTTGACCGGAAAGGATCCCTCGTCATTCCGCAAGGGAATAGGTAAGTATTACGACAATGCCGTTTCTCTGGGAATAAACACCGTGTTTGTTCACGTCAGACCATACGGCGACGCGATATATGAGTCTGCATATTTTCCGTGGTCAAAATACTGCACCGGTTATATCGGAGAAGATCCAGGCTATGACCCGCTGGATATAATGATAGAAGAGGCGCATAAGCGCGGATTATCGTTCCATGCGTGGGTCAACCCGCTCAGGTGCTATCAGCAGGACGACGCTCCGCAGGTCCCCGACGGATATCTTACCAAGCAATGGTACGATCATAACGACGGCGATTATATCGTCAAGGTCAACGATTACTGGTATCTTAATCCCGCATACGAAGAGGTAAGGGAGCTTATCGCGCTGGGCGTTTCCGAGATAGTGTCGGGCTATGACGTTGACGGGGTACATATCGACGATTATTTCTATCCCACTACGGAAGAATGGTTCGACAGCACCGCATATTATAATTCGTCATATACCGATCTGTCCGAATTCAGGCTGGACAATTGCAGCAAAATGGCGGCGGCGATGTATTCAGCGGTGAAAAGTCACAACAGCACCGCGTTATTCGGTATAAGCACACAGGGAAATATCGCAAACAATATTTATACTTTATATGCAGACGTTCAAAGATGGTGTGCGCAGCCCGGCTATGCCGACTATATGGCGCCACAGATATATTACGGATTTGAAAACAGCGCTCAGCCGTTTGAAACCGTTGTCGAACAATGGGACGAAATGCTTTCCGGCACCGGAAAAAAGCTGATACCCGGCCTTGCGGTATACAAGATAGGAGCCGAGGACGCATGGGCAGGCGACGGCGCTTATGAATGGATAAACGATACGAACATAATAAAAAGGCAGATACAGTTCAGCAGTACGGCCGCGTCTTACGGCGGAGTGATACTGTACAGCTATCAGTTCATATTCAGCCCCGAAAGCAGCGTAGCGGCGGCTGTACAAAAGGAAATTGACGCTGTAAGACCGTTATTTGCCTGATACAGGATAAAGGAATATGCTATGAATATTAAAATGAAAAGAATAATTTGCTCGCTGCTTGCCGCGGCTATGCTCATGCCGGCGACCGCGATGCTTTCACAGGCGGAGGAGCAGGAAGAGGAGCATGTTACCGCTCCTCAGCAGGTGGAATCAAAGCTTTCCTTGTCAAAGGACTTGAAAGCGACGGTCATAAACCTTTCGGATTTCAAGGATAAAACCTTCTCCGATGATTTTTCCGCAAAGCTCGAAAAGCTCGCCGGATACGGATTAAACGGTATATATATCGACCCGTATGGCAAGGAAAATTCATATTTCAGTACAGATATGAACGTCCAGGGAGATCTGCTGCAAAAAGCGCTCGACGCCGCGGATAAGCTGGGCTTTCAGAAGTATGTGTATTTTGATATAGGACGTGCTTTGCAAGAATGTCCGGAGGATACCGACAAGAATAATTTTCTGCTTACCGAAGCGCATAAATTTGCAATAAAATATCACTGCAACGGTATAATCCTGAGGGATTATTATTCAAAGAACAACAACGATACTTATAATGAATATATGCTCAATGGTTCGGGTATCGGATATAAAAACTGGCAGTACGGCATCGTTGAACAGCGCTTTAAGATTGTCAGCGATGTTATAAGGCTTACCGACAACACGCTCGCGGTGGGACTGGACGCTAAAGACGTATGGGCGAACAGTTCTGAAGATAACCCGGACGGTTCTGCTACCGACAGCAAGTTTGAGGCTTATTATAACGGTCACGCCGATACCAAGGGCTTTACCGAAAAGGGCTATGTGGATTTTATTTCAGTAGATGCGGCGGGTTCGCTTTCGGACGAAAAGGCTGATTTTGAAAGCGTATGCTCCTGGTGGGATACCATAGCGCAGGAAAGTAAAATACCGGTATATATCGTTCATCATAATGAAAAAATAGGAACAGACGCTCAAGGCTGGAACGCCGAGGATCAGCTCTTAAAGCAGCTTGCTGTTGCTGATGAGCTTTCCGCTTATTCCGGCAGCGTATTTTATTCCGCGTCGGCGCTGGACGAAAATCCGCTGGGCACGACCGATACGCTTCTTAAATATTATAACGACCAGATAAATGTCGATTCTCTGTTTGAGGATCTTCAGATGACCTCGCCTTACTATCTGAATTATTCCACCGATGAAACTTCGGTCGCGTTCATGGGTACCTTTGACGAGAATTTCGACGTGTTCTTCGACGGAGAAAAGCTGGAGCTGAACGAGGCGGGCAACTTCTACTTCGAGCAGCCGCTCGAGGTGGGAATGAACACCTTTACTATAGAACACAAGGGCAGCGTATATGAGTACAATATTGAAAGAACTATAAACGTGCTTAAATCCATCAACAGCTCGCTTGCCGAGGGAAAGAGCATGAGCGTCGACGGCGGTACCGCGATCTCGCTGAGCTGTGTAGCATATAAAGGCGCGACGGTCACCGCATATCTTAACGGCAAGACGGTCTCTCTCACCGAAAACACCAAGTCCGACGAGGTGGATATAAATTCATCTTACGCAAGATTTACCGGCGTTTACGTAGCTCCGGACGGTATCGTTGACGAAGAACAGTATCTCGGCAACTTAGAGCTTACCGCGTCGTACGCCGGCTATTCGCGTACATATATCGGCGCTGCAATTTACGTTAATGCGATAACTCTGCCGCAGATACAGCCGGAGATTGAGATAGAGATACCGGCCGATCAAAGCTCGTTCGGCACCGGTGAGGTCGTGGGCAGGATCTCTCCCACCGTTACCGAGGATATGAGCGCGACATACGTCAGACTTCTTAATGACTATATAGATATATACGACGCTTATTCCACAAACTCCGCCAATATGCCGAACTGCGGTCAGCTTCCAGCGGGTACGCTTGACTATTATCAGGGCGAATGGGACGAATTTTACATTACAACTTCCGGCAAACGTTTTTATGCCGGCGACTGCGAGATACTCTATGATTACGGAATAGGTGAGAATGATCTTGTCGTTACCGAAATAGGAAATGCCGGCGGAGATTCGTTCATAAAAATGACTCTTGATGAAAAAATAGGATTTACCGTATCTCCGGCGGGTAATGATTATTATGCGGGATATAACGGCGACTGGTATATAGACAGCTTTACGGCGGATTACGTTTATATTACATTTGATAATCTTACTCAGGTGACCGCTTTGCCCTCGTTTGAGAATTGCTCGGTGTTCAGCGCAGGTGAATGGCAGCAGGTCGAAGTAGACGGAATACCCAAGTTCCGTTTGGTATTGAAATTGCGCCAGCCGGGCGTATATGCCGGAAACAGCGCTACCTACGATTCCGAGGGTAATCTGGTATTCAAATTTGAGATACTTACGAACGATATAAGGAACATGACCATAGTTATAGACCCCGGTCACGGGCTGACCGAATACGGTTATATGGATCCCGGAGCTATCGGACATATTGAGGAACAGGGCGTAAATCTTGCCGTAGCAAAGCTGGTAGAGCAGAAATTGCAGAATATGGGCGTCAACGCCGTAAGACTTAAGACCGAAAGCCAGTTCTACAGCACGGGACTAAGACCTGTATACGGCAGGAGCTACGGCTGCGATCTCTATCTTGCGATACATTCCAATAAGGCGGGCGATGAATCCGGCAGAGGTACCGAGTGCTACTACTTCACCTCGTATTCTCAGCCGTATGCCGAGGCGCTGTCGTCGCACGTGGCGTCGTATTTCAGCAATTATGTATACAGCGACGGCGCATATCTTGACCGCGGCGACCAGTACAGCACAATGTGGACCACTATGCAGCAGGATTTCCCGTCGGTGCTTATCGAAATGGCGTTTGTCAGCAATTATGAGGAGGCTATGGCATTGGCAAATCCTGTTCATCAGGACGGTATCGCTCAGGCAATAGTTGACGGAATAGTAGAATATATCCAGCGCAGCAATATTTCAAGCTATTGACTTTTGAAAGCGGCTCGCCGATAAAGAATAGCACAATATGTTACATTACGTCTTATATAAGGAGGAATTTGTGATAAAATTCCTCCTTATTTTGAATAATATGAAAAAATGTCCATTTGTCAATGATGTGAGACCGTTTAATTAGAAAAAATGAAAGCTTCTGTTTGAACGAGGAGCGTA
>CANRII010000125.1 GCA_947630685.1 uncultured Ruminiclostridium sp.
CAGTAACGCAGGAAGTACCAGCTCGAGCCCGCCCACTGAGGCATGGTGTCGGTCTCGCGCTTTGCGTCGCCGCCGCACTTGGGGCACTTGCAGTTTACGAACGAATCTATCTTTGCAAGCGGGCTTTCTCCGTCCGAGCCGGGTGCAAAATTCTCCACCGGCGGTAATTTAAGCGGCAGCTCCTCATAAGGCACGGGTACCATTCCGCAATGCGGGCAATGAACGATAGGGATAGGCTCTCCCCAGTACCTCTGACGGTTGAACGCCCAGTCTTTCATCTTGTACTGCACGCCCTTTTCGCCGCAGCCCAGCTTTTCAAGCTCGGCAAGCATTTTTTCGATAGCCTCTTTCTTGGTGGCGATACCGTTCAGCACGCCGGAATTTACCATCTCACCGTCGCCGGTGTACGCCTCCTTTGAAATGTCGCCGCCCTTTATTACTTCGATTATATCTATGCCGAATTTCTTTGCAAATTCATAGTCGCGGGTATCGTGCGCGGGCACCGCCATAATAGCGCCCGTGCCGTAGCCCATCATTACATAGTCGGAAATATATATCGGTATCTCCTTGCCGTTTACGGGATTTATCGCGGAAAGTCCGTCTATCTTAACGCCGGTCTTGTCCTTAACAAGCTGGGTGCGCTCAAACTCGCTCTTTTTCGCGCACTCTTTGCGGTATGCCGCAAGCTCTTCGTAATTTGCAAGGCTGTCCTTATACTTAT
Source organism: uncultured Ruminiclostridium sp. (assembly GCA_947630685.1). GTDB lineage: Bacteria > Bacillota > Clostridia > Oscillospirales > Ruminococcaceae > Ruminiclostridium_E. The sequence goes on from CANRII010000125.1 coordinate 722, forward strand.
CTATGATAGGATGCTCGGGAGCGATTACCATGAAAGTAACGCCGTACAGCGTATCCGGTCTGGTGGTGTAGATACGCAGCTTTTCATCGACCTGAGCCAGCTTGAACTCAACGAACGCGCCGACAGATTTTCCTATCCAGTTCTGCTGCTGGAGCTTTACATTCGGCAGATAGTCCACCTTTTCCAGCCCCTGGAGCAGCTTTTCGGCGTACTCGGTTATCCTCAGATACCAAACCTCTTTGGTCTTTTGTACTATCTCGCTGTGGCAGATGTCGCAATGTCCGCCCTGCGAATCCTCGTTGGACAGCACGACCTTGCAGCTCGGGCAGTAGTTTACCAAGGTCTTATCGCGGAATACCAGCCCGTGCTCGAACATTTTTAAGAATATCCATTGCGTCCACTTGTAGTAGCTTTCCTCGGTAGTATCTATCGTGCGCGACCAGTCGAACGAAAAGCCCGCGCGCTTTAACTGATCGGTGAATTTTATTATATTGCGGTCGGTGACCTGCCGCGGATGTACGCCGGTCTTTATCGCGGTGTTCTCGGTGGGCAGACCGTATGCGTCAAAGCCTATCGGGAACAGCACGTTATACCCCTGTAATCTTCTCTTGCGGCTCACTACCTCAAGGCCGGAATACGCCTTGATATGACCGATGTGCATACCCGCTCCGGACGGATAGGGAAATTCCACCAGCGCGTAGAATTTCGGCTTGCTGCTGTTGTTTTCCGCGCGGAAAGTGCCGTGTTCCTCCCAGTAGGTCTGCCACTTCTTCTCAATGGTGGAAAAATCATATTTGTTCTCGCTCATGCTAAAGATCCTTTCCAAGAAAAAATCAAACCGATTTTGCGATGATGTCGCCCATTTCGGAGCAGGACACCTTTGTCATTCCCTCGCTCATGATGTCGCCGGTGCGGTAGCCGTCGTTCAGCGCCTTGCTTACCGCCGCTTCAACAGCATCCGCCTCGTCGGTCATATCAAAGCTGTAGCGCAGCATCATAGCGGCGGAAAGTATCGTCGCTATCGGGTTCGCCTTGTTCTGTCCGGCAATATCCGGCGCGGAACCGCCGCTGGGCTCGTAAAGTCCGAACTTGGTCTCGTTCATGCTTGCGGACGCTAACATACCGATAGAGCCGGTTATCATGCTCGCCTCGTCGGACAGGATATCACCGAACATATTTTCGGTCACCATTACGTCAAACTGCGCGGGATCTCTTACCAGCTGCATAGCGCTGTTATCCACCAGCATATGCTCCAGCGTTACCTCGGGATAATCCTTTGCCACCTCGGTTATCACCTTTCTCCAAAGGCGGGAGGATTCCAGCACGTTAGCCTTATCCACGCTGGTTACCTTTTTGCGGCGCTTCATCGCCACGTCGAACGCCTTTATCGCTATGCGGCGTATCTCGCTTTCACTATATACTAAAGTATCTGTAGCTACCTGCATACCGTCCACCGTTTCGGTCTTTTTCTCACCGAAATACAGTCCGCCGGTAAGCTCTCTCATGATAAGCATATCAAAGCCGCGGTCGCTTATCTCCTTTTTCAGCGGACAAGCGCCGGAAAGCTGCGGATAAAGCACGCAGGGACGCAGATTTGCAAACAGTCCGAGCGCCTTTCTTATCCCGAGCAGTCCCGCCTCCGGTCTTAAATTCGGGGGCAGCTTATACCACGGGGAGGTGGTGGTATCTCCGCCGATAGAACCCATCAGCACCGCGTCGGACGCCTTGCATGCGTCTATCGTTTCCTTGGTAAGCGGCTCGCCGTTAGCGTCGATGGAACAGCCGCCCATCAGCAGCTGGGTGTAATTGAAGGTGTGACCGTATTTTTCAGCAACGGCGTCAAGCACCTTCATCGCCTCGGTGATTATCTCCGGACCGATGCCGTCGCCCTTGATGACCGCTATATTCTTTGTCATTGTCTTATCTCCTTTACTTCTTCAGCGAATTGAGCAGTCCGCCCGCGCTGATTATTTCCTTTATAAATTCCGGGAACGGCTCCGCCTGATAGCTGCGTCCCTTTGTGACGTCGGTGATAACGCCGGTATCGAAGTCTACCGACACCTCGTCGCCCGCGTCTATCTCCTTTGCCGCTTCGTCGCATTCCAGTATCGCAAGTCCGATGTTTATCGCGTTTCTGTAAAAGATACGCGCAAAGGTGCTCGCTATGACGCAGGAAATGCCGCTCGCCTTGATAGCGATAGGCGCGTGCTCTCTTGAGCTGCCGCAGCCGAAATTCAGTCCCGCTACCATTATATCGCCCGGCTTTACTCTGCCTACAAAATCCTTGTCTATATCCTCCATGCAATGGCTCGCAAGCTCCTTATGATCGGAGGTGTTGAGGTATCTTGCGGGGATTATAACGTCGGTGTCCACGTTGTCTTTATACTTATGTACCGTGCCTTGTGCTTTCATATCTGTGCTTCCTTTCTTTACTTTATTTCAAGATCCGCGCATTTACGCTGTGAAACATAGGGGCGGACGATGTTGTTTGCGACCTTAAGATGTTCGGGGTGAACGCTGTAATTTTTCAGCGCCTGTTCGTTTTCAAAGGTGCTGTCCAGCATAAGACTGCCGTTTGACGAATCCAAAAGCTCAATCTCCACCCGTATCGAAATTATCCCGTCTATCTTGTCTTTAAGCGATTCCAGCCCCTGCTTGATAAGCAGCTTGCGCTGAGTTTTTTCCTCAATTGAAAGCTCCTCTTTAAGGTCCCAGATAATAACGTGCCTTACCATCAGCTTATACCCGTTATCTTTCCGGCTATCGCGCTTGCCGCTGCGACAACGGGGCTTGCAAGGTATACCTCGCTGTCAACGTGACCCATTCTTCCGACAAAGTTTCGGTTGGTGGTGGATATTGCGCGCTCGCCCGCGGCAAGTATTCCCATGTGTCCGCCAAGACAAGGCCCGCAGGTCGGGGTGGAGAACACGCAGCCGGCGTTTATGAATATCTCGGCAAGTCCCTCTTTGATACATTGCATATATACCTTTTGGGTCGCGGGGATAACTATGCAGCGCACGCCCTTTGCTATATGCTTTCCGTTTAATATTTCTGCGGCGGCTCTCATATCGCTTATTCTTCCGTTAGTGCAGGAGCCTATCACCGCCTGGTCTATCTTAACGTCCTCGGTAAGCTCGTCTACCACTCTTGCGTTTTCCGGCAGATGCGGGAAAGCTACCGTCTGCTTTATCGTGCTAAGGTCTATATCGTAGGTCTCGGCGTATACCGCGTCGGGATCGGCCTTATAAGTTTGGTACGGGCGGCCGACTCTTTGCTTTACATATTCCTCGGTTATCTCGTCCGCCTCGAATATGCCGTTTTTAGCGCCCGCCTCGATAGCCATATTAGCTATGCAAAGCCTGTCGTCCATCGAAAGGGACTTAAGTCCCTCGCCGGTAAACTCCATAGAGCGATACAGCGCGCCGTCAACGCCTATCATGCCGATAATATGAAGTATCACGTCCTTGCCGGAAACGTATTTATTGAGCTTTCCGGTAAGATTGAATTTTATCGCTGCCGGGACTTTGAACCACGCCTCTCCGGTAGCCATGCCCGCCGCCATATCGGTAGAGCCTACTCCGGTGGAAAACGCGCCGAGCGCTCCGTAAGTGCAGGTGTGGCTGTCCGCGCCTATGCAAAGCTCGCCGGGCGCGATAAGACCTTTTTCCGGCAGCAGAGCGTGCTCTATTCCCATATCGCCGACGTCATAATAATTCTTGATGTCGTATTTTCCGGCGAAATCTCTGCATTGCTTGCATTGAGTCGCCGCCTTGATGTCCTTGTTGGGGGTGAAGTGATCCATTACAAGAGATATCTTCTCATTGTCGAACACTCCGTCAAATCCCGCCTTGCAAAATTCATTGATAGCCACCGGGCTGGTGATGTCGTTTCCTAACACCATATCCAGCTTCGCCCTGATAAGCTGTCCCTCTCTCACGCTGTCAAGTCCGGCGTGCTTTGCCAGTATTTTCTGGCTCATAGTCATTCCCATAGAAATGCCTTCCTTTCTCTTAATTTATTCTTTAAGCAGCATATATTCCAATGAATCGGTAAGCGCCGATACGCTCGCGCTGATTATATCCTCCGACGCGCCGACGGTCGTCCATTCGTCGCTGCCGTCGCTGCTGTCGATAAGCACCCTTGTAACCGCAGCGGTGTCCTTTCCCGCTATTACCCTTACCTTATAGTCGATAAGGTGCATTTTGGAAAGCTGCGGATAAAACACCTCCAGCGCCTTTCTGAGCGCCTTGTCTATCGCGTTTACCGGACCGTCGCCCTCGTCGGCGGTTATCTCGTAGCGGTCGCCGACTTTTATTTTTATAACGGCGTTCGCCTTTTCCGCGCCGTCCTTTCCCTGCGAGGATATGACCTTGTAATGGTCTATCTCAAAATGCGGGGTGAACCGCCCGAGCTCTCTTAACACCATCATGTCAAAGCTGGCGGACGCCGCCTCGAACTGAAAGCCCACCTGCTCGAGCTCCTTTAGCTTTGCCGCTATCGCCCTTGTCTGGGGACTGTTTTTATCTAGCGTCGGATCGAACCGCTTTATCGCGGCAAGTATCGCCGCCCGACCGGATACCTCCGACAGCGGCAGCCTGCGCTCGTTGCCGACGCTTTGAGGTGAAATATGCTC
>CANRII010000126.1 GCA_947630685.1 uncultured Ruminiclostridium sp.
GACACCTTGACGATACCGCCGACGATTTGCTGTATCTTAACGGCAGGGCAGTCTGGATAAGAGGAGAACGCATAAATAACCCCAATACCCACGGGACAGGCTGTACGTTTTCTTCGGCTATTGCCTGCGGACTTGCGGGAACGGGCGACATAGAACAGGCGGTAAGGAACGCAAAGGAATATCTTTCCGGCGCTTTGCGCGACGGGCTGGATCTCGGTAAGGGCAGCGGGCCGCTCAATCATTGCTATAAAATAAAATGATACTTGAGTTTAACGACGTTTGCTTCGGTTATAAAGACCGCACGATACTGAAAAATATATCCTTTGGCGTTCGGGAGGGCGAATGTACTGCGATAATAGGCCCCTCCGGCTGCGGGAAAAGCACGCTGTTCCGGCTGATAAACAGGCTGGAAAAGCCGCAGTCCGGCAGCATTCTTTACCGGGGACAGCCGATAGAAAGCGCGGGGAACATCACGGCGTTCATGCCGCAGCGGGATCTGCTTTTGCCGTGGCGGACGGTACTAAAAAATGTAACGCTGGCGTTTGAACTGAAAAAACAGCGCGACAAAAAGCCGGAGGCTTATTCTCTGCTGGAAAGAGTGGGGCTCAAAGGATACGAAAACGTCTATCCGTCGGAGCTGTCCGGCGGAATGAAGCAGCGCGTTTCGTTTGCGCGAACGCTTGCCGTCGGGGGAGAGCTTATGCTGCTGGACGAGCCGTTTTCCGCGTTGGATTCTCTTACACGCGCGGATATGCAGGACTGGCTCATGGCTCAGATGTCGCAGCTTGATAAGACGGTACTGCTGGTTACTCATGATATAGACGAGGCTATGCTGCTGGGAAATACTATTTTGCTGATGAGCGGCGAACCGGTCGATAAGCTGATATCTACCGATGTTTCTTATATAAAGACCCGCGAGGATATTTATAAAGCGTCGCAGCTTAGAGAAAAGCTGCTTAGCGAGCTGGAAACGGAGGGGCATAGATGAAAAAAGCGGTAAAGCATTTGCCTGCGATAATAACTTCTGTGTCGCTGCTTATCCTGTGGCAGATAATCGCAATGCTTATAAACGCGGCTTACATATTGCCGTCGCCTGTTCAGATAGCGGTAAGGATATGGGAGCTTCGAGAGCCGCTGTTCACGGTGCATACTCCGTATACTATGCTGGTCACTCTCTTGGGATTGCTGATATCGATAATTATCGGCGTTATACTTGCGATGATAATGGACAGGTACGAAACGGCGGAGCGCGCGCTTTATCCGGTGATAGTCACTACTCAGACCGTGCCTATAACGGCGATAGCGCCGCTGTTCGTGCTTTGGCTGGGTTACGGGATATGGAGCAAGGTGCTGGTGTCGGTGATAATAACGTTTTTCCCGATAGTGGTATCGCTGCACGACGGCCTTAAATCCTCAAAGAGGGAATCGGAAGAATTGTTCCAAACCATGGGCGCGAGCAAAGCGGCGATATTTCTTAAATTAAAGCTGCCCGGAGCGCTGCCGTCTTTTTTTTCGGCGATAAAGATGGCGGTACCGTTAAGCATAATAGGCGCGGCTATGGGAGAATGGCTCGGCTCGCAAAGCGGGCTGGGATATTTCAGCAAAAGAATGATGACGCAGCTTGACGGCGCCGGCGTGTTCGCTCCGGTAGTGATACTGGCGGTATGCGCTATGCTGGTAGTGGCGTTCATCAGCTTTCTTGAAAGAAAATTTGTCAAATGGAGAAAGGAGATCTAAAATGAAGATCAAGGCAATTTTATCGGCGCTGCTGGCAGTCGGCGTAATAGGTATCGCAGGCTGCTCGCAAACGCCTACAGACGAGCTTGAGGAGCTTACCGTCGTACTGGACTGGTACCCGAACGGCTCGCATGTATTTTTGTATGAGGCTATAGAAAAGGGTTATTACGAGCAGGAGGGACTTAAGATAAACGTCGAATTTCCCTCGAATACTAACGACGCTATATCAATGACCTCAGCGGGGAAAGCGGATATAGGCTTTTACTATATGCACGATGTGATACAGGCTAACGCTAACCAGAATATTCCGGTGGTATCTATCGGAGCGGCGGTGCAAAAACCGGTAAATGTGCTTATCTCGCTTAGCAGCGCGAATATAAAATCCGCCGCCGACTTAAAGGGCAAGAAGATAGGCTACGGCGGTTCGGTGCTGAACGAGGCGTTTATACATACCATGCTGAAAAATGCCGGCTTGCAGGAGAGCGACGCAGAATTAGTGGACGTAGGCTTTGAGCTTATGCCGTCGCTTACCACCGGACAGGTAGACGCGATAATCGGCGGCTTTGTCAGCCATGAAGTTCCCGAGCTTAAGCATCAGGGCTTTGACGTTACTTATATAGAACCCTCCGCAAACGGCGTTCCGGATTATACCGAGCTGGTGTTCATCACCTCAAAGGATACCGCTGACGAAAAGGCTGAGCAGCTCGCGGGCTTCCTGCGCGCTACTCAAAAAGGCTATGAGGACGTAAAGAACGATCCCGCCGATGGCGTTGCTAATCTGCTCAAAAATCAGAACGCGGAAAATTTCCCGCTGGTAGAAGAGGTAGAAACGCAGAGCGTCAACACGATATTGTCCCTTGCGGCGACGGATTCCGCTCCTTTTCTTTCGCAAAATCCCGAAACATGGCAGAAAAACATCGACTGGATGCTGGATTCGGGCGTTATAGAAAAGAGCGTAGATCCGAACGACATGATAGTCGATCTTCTAAAATAAAACATTATAACAATATCAAAAATCTCCGGTTTTAAGGCCGGAGATTTTTTAGGTTGACACTTTCCTAAGCTAATAAGTTGACATATTAAAAAATATATGGTAAAATTATTGCGTATTCTGTTTTTAGGAGGAAAAAAATATGACTTCGGCACAGATAATTATGATAATTACTATAGTAGCATATCTTGTGATGATGCTTGTAGTAGGATTTATCTGTTCTAAGAAAAACAATTCCGTCGGGGATTTCTATCTCGGCGGCAGACGGCTCGGCCCTATAGTTACCGCAATGAGCGCCGAGGCGTCGGATATGTCAAGCTGGCTGCTTATGGGACTTCCCGGTCTTGCGTATGCCAGCGGAATATGCGATCCCGGCTGGACGGCGTTCGGCTTGGTTATAGGTACATATTTCAGTTGGCTGGTGGTAGCAAAACGCCTGAGAAATTATACCGAGCACATTCACGCCATAACGCTGCCTGACTTTTTCTCCAATCGCTGGAGAGAACATAAAAAGGTGCTTATGGGCGTTTCCGCGGTAATAATTATCGTGTTTTTCGTACCGTACACCGGTTCGGGCTTCTCCGCCTGCGGAAAACTTTTCAATTCGCTTTTCGGTATAGATTATCATATTGCGATGATAATTTCCGCATTGGTAATAATTTCTTATACCTGTTTCGGCGGATTTTTAGCGGCGAGCCATACCGACCTTATACAAAGCATCGTTATGACGATCGCGCTGATAGTAGCCGTTATACTTGGCATTTCCTATGCGGGCGGCTGGGACAATGTTGTGGAAAACGCACAGAGCCTGCCGGGTTATCTGTCCGTTACGCAAACCTATGACGCTGCGTCCGGACAAGCTAATGATTACGGATTGTTGACGATAATTTCAAATGCGGCGTGGGGACTCGGTTACCTCGGTATGCCGCACTTCCTGCTGAGATTCATGGCTATCCGTGACAGCAAGGAAATAAAGATATCAAGAAGAATAGCGTCTGTATGGGTAGTTATCGCAATGAGCGTCGCAATACTTATAGGCGTCGTAGGCCTCGGCATAACCGCTAACGGCAATCTCGAAACGCTTTCCGACCCCGAAACTATAATGGTGGCTCTTGCAAATCTGATGAGCCAGAACCATCTGCTGCTGGCTATCGTAGGCGGTTTGATACTGTCCGGTATACTCGCCTGCACGATGTCTACCGCAGATTCTCAGCTGTTAGCGGCGTCGTCAAGTATGACGGAAAATCTGCTGCGCGGCACATTCGGCATAAAAATTTCGGATAAAATGTCAATGATAATCGCCAGAGTGGCGTTGATAGCTATCGCTGTGGTAGGTATCATCATAGCGTGGGATCCCAACAGCTCGGTATTCCAGATAGTATCCTTCGCTTGGGCGGGATTCGGCGCGGCATTCGGTCCGCTGGTAGTAGCGGCGCTCTTCTGGAAGCGCTCCAACAAATACGGCGCTGTAGCCGGAATAGTTGTCGGCGGCGTAATGGTATTCGTTTGGAAGTACCTTATCCGTCCTCTTGGCGGCGCATGGGATATTTATGAGCTGCTCCCCGCATTCATACTCAGCTTTATCGCAATAGTCGTGGTATCCTTGTTTACCAAAGCACCCGATAAGGAGATAGTAGACGAGTTTGAAGAGGTACAGGCGATAAATAAAGCCGCCGTATAAGGCACACTATAATATCAAATAAAATGCTTTCGGCGTTTCTTTCACCGTAAAGGGGAGGGAAACGCCGATTTTTTGCTGCGGTAACTCAACGGATGATGTTTATTAAAAGTTATGCGATAAAATAGTTTGAAATAGCGCAATTTTAATATCTGCCAATAAAACAAAAATCCGAACCCTTCGCCAACCGGCTTAGGGTTCGGATTTATGTGTTTGGTGCGGGTGACAGGACTTGAACCTGCACACCGTTCGGCATTAGAACCTAAATCTAACGTGTCTGCCAATTTCACCACACCCGCATATAAAAATCCGAACGCTGAAAAGCATTCGGATTTTGGCGGAAAGAGAGGGATTAATTTTTACCGTTTTTTCGTATTTTTCAGAACTCTCTCAATTCCCCAAAAATCCTTATTTCATGCGACTTTACAGCTTTTTTACATCTATACACATTATGTTGTTTTTTTCGAAAATTTCAGAAATTCGTGTACAGTTCGTGTACGGTGTACTGCCGTTTTCGCATTTTATAATTTCGATCCACACGCCCCGCGAGGGGCGCGACTGCATACGGCAAGGGCTTTAATCAAGCCCTGCCGCTATTTCAACTCACACGCCCCGCGAGGGGCGCGACCAGAATCCCCGGCATACTCAATCGACACGCCGGAATATTTCAACTCACACGCCCCGCGAGGGGCGCGACCCTTGCTTTGGCTTTTACGTTTTCACGATATTCATATTTCAACTCACACGCCCCGCGAGGGGAGCGACTAAGGATTATTTTATCATATAATCACATAATTGTCAAGGCTGATTTTCGTTAAGAGAATTAAGCAATGTAGTGTTACAATAGATGTGAGACCAAAAGATAAAAAAGACAAGGAAAAAGTGATCGATTTCTGTTAGAATAAA
>CANRII010000127.1 GCA_947630685.1 uncultured Ruminiclostridium sp.
GGCAGCTGCTCCAACCTCGGCGACGCTCAGGCACGCAGACTTAAGATACGCATAAAGAGTAAGGAAAAAGGCAATTATTACGCCCATACCTTGAATAATACAGTAGTCGCACCGCCGAGAATGCTGATAGCTTTTCTTGAAAATAACCTCAACGCCGACGGCACCGTAAATATCCCCGAAGTGCTTCGCCCATATATGGGAGGAAAATCCAAAATAGGATAAACTAAAACCGAGGAGCTAAAGCGAAAAGCTCCTCGGTTTTTTATATCTCTATTTCAGCTTTTAATACGTCGATAACTTCTTCAAGAATATCCTTAGGCACCGATTCTATAAAGCGATATCCCCTTGCCGTAATGTCAAGCGTTCTTACATGCTCGCACAAAACGACTCCGGTCGTTGAGGTGCGCTCGTCAAGCGGAACATGCAAAGGAAAATGATTATCGGTATTGGTTATCGGACAAACGATAGCCAGCTTGGTCTTTGTATTGAAAATATCCGCGCTTACTACCAAAGCCGGACGGTAACCCGCTTGCTCATGCCCGGATCGGGGATCGAAATTCACCTTGATAATATCTCCCTGCTTTACCATATCTCTCTCCCGACAGGCTCGCCCCAGTCAAATTCCTCCGGTTCGTAATCGCCGTTATATCCGTCAAATAGCTCGCTTAACGTTTTATGCTTTTTCGGCTCTGCCTGCTCTATCACAATGCGGTTGTCCTGCGCTTTTATGGTGATCTTTTCGTCGGTATCCCAATTCAGACTGTCAAGCAGGTGCTTCGGTATGCGTATGCCTTGACTGTTTCCCCATTTTTGAATGGATGTTGTCATCATAATTTACCCCCCTGAAAATTTCTGTGTATACATAGTATATACTATAATTTCCGATTTGTCAACAAATTATTAATAAAAAGCTGCACAAAATCAGCTCGGTATATTTGTAACAATTGCTCCGGCTCCTATTGACATTTAGTACAATTCATGCTACAATATATTCTGATAAAAGAGTAAATAAAATTTACCTAAAGGGCAGGAGGTATATCATGCTGAGATTGACCGATCTGTATAAAAGCTACGGAGCGCATCCGGTGCTGGACGGGCTTGATATGACGGTAAACACCGGCGACGTTTACGGTTTTTTGGGGAAAAACGGCTGCGGCAAGACCACCACCATGAATATCGTATCCAACATTATCCAAAAGGATAAGGGCAGGGTGGAATTTGACAAGGAGGCTCCGGTGATAGGCTATCTGCCGGAAACCCCCATGCTGTTCGGCTATATGAACGCTTATGAATATCTTGAATATATAGGCGCTTGCTGTAAATATAAAGGCGATATCAAGCAGCGCACCGCCGAGGTCTTAGAGCTTACCGGCATGGCGGCGGAGGGACACCGCAGGATAAAAGGCTATTCCCGCGGAATGAACCAGCGTGTAGGCATCGCCGCCGCTATCTTCAATGACCCCGATCTTTTGATATTGGACGAACCTACCTCCGCGCTAGACCCGCAGGGAAGAGCAGAGGTGATGAACACCATCTCCCGGCTCTCCGCGACCGGAGCAACGATAATATTATGCACCCATATCTTAAGCGACGTTGAGCGTGTGGCGAACCGCATAGGGATAATGAAAAACGGCAGGCTTGCGGTAGAGGGCGATATAAACGATATAAAGGAGAGCTTTTCCTCCCGGGGGCGCAAGCTCATCTTCTCGGTGTTCGGAGAACCGCAGGCGGCTATGCCGATAGTGAACGGCATTTCCGGCGGAAAATTCCTGTTCCAGAGCAAGAAAAACTTCTTTGAAGTATCGGTACCGCCGGAGGATACGGACGGCAGCATGACGGCGGCAAAGTATATGAAAGAGCTTGCCGAAAACTCGGTGACGGTCTCAAAATTCGAGATAGAGACCAAGTCGCTGGAAGATATTTATATGGAAACGATAGGATAAGGAGGGGATAACATGTTAAAAGCCGGTATCAAAAAGGAATTAATGCTTTTCACCCGCGGCTTTCGCCTGTGGGGGATATTGATATTGGTATTGGGACTGACGATATCTTACCCCGCGCTTTATAAGATGGTGGAATATATGGACGATATGATGGGGCAGATGTCCGAGCTTACCGGAGAAGCCGCAGTATCGACAGGACTCGGCGATACCCTCACGACCTTATACGGCGCCGATATGGGATATGTCGGCTTTCTCACAGGAGTAAGCGCGCTGGTCGGCGCAGGCCTGCTGGTGATTATGCTGGTGCTTATGGCAACGGCGGGCGGCGAGCAGAAAAAACGCTCGGTAATTATCCCCAACTGCTCCGGTCTTACCGCGGCGGGTTACGTCCTCCCGAAATTCGCGGTGTATCCTTTAATGACCGTTATCGTTATGTTCGGCGGTGTATTTGTCGCGGGCGGAGTTTCCAATCTGCTGTTCGGCGGGGGAGCGGTAACGATAAACGATATGCTGTTCAACGGCGTTTGCGCGGCGGCATACGGTTTGTTTTTGATATGCCTTTACTTCATGGTGGGTATCTGCACCGGCAAGCCCGGTATAAGCGTTATTATAGTTTACCTCGGCAGCGAGCTTGTAAACGGCATATTAAACGGCTTTCGTATCAATAAATATAACCCCTACTCCCTTTATTTCACTATAGGAAGCAAGCCCGAAGACGTCGACATGACCAGCATAGTTTTAAGCGTGATAGTCACCCTGACGCTGTGCGTTATCTGCCTGCTGATAACGCTGATGGTCGCGGGTCTTAAAAAGATAGATAACAGCGAGGGAGAAGCCAACCTGTAAACGGGAGGAGAATATGGACGCATTAGACCTTATACATGAAAAATTTTCTCAGGATTGCTCTATAGAAACGGTGCTGCACCTTGTCATGGCGGATTACGGTCTTACCGAAGACGAGGCAAGAAAAAAGCTCGACGAGTATTTCGAGATAATCGAAAATTCCCAACGAGGATGAATAAAACGGGAACCGAACGGCTCCCGTTTATTTTTATTCTTAGAAATAAGGAAAGATTTTTGTCAATATGATAAATATTAACGAAAGCCTATCCGTAAAAATCAGCAAAACTCTTTCTTCACCGTTTCAAGCGCGGCTATTATGACCTTATCCATATCATAATATTTATATTCGCCGAGTCTGCCGCCGAAGATGACCTTGCTCTCTTTGTCGGCAAGCTCTTTATACTTCTGATAAAGCGCGCCGTTCTTCTCGTCGTTGACGGGATAATAAGGCTCGTCGCCGGGCTTCCACTCCGCGGAATATTCACGGGAGATTATTGTGGTCGGCTGAGTGCCGAACTCAAAGAACTTATGCTCGATGATACGGGTGAACGGAGTTTCGCGGTCGGTGTAATTTACCACCGCGTTGCCCTGGAAATTGGGGGTGTCAAGCTCCTCGGTCTCAAATCTCACGCTGCGGTATTCGAGATTGCCATAGCAAAAATCAAAGTACGCGTCTACCGGACCGGTGTATACTATCCTGTCTGCAAGCCCGTCAAGCTCTTCCTTATTTTCAAAGTAATCGGTGTCAAGCTTTATATCCGCGCCTTTTAACATCTTTTCGATTATCGCGGTATAGCCGCCTATCGGTATGCCTTGATATTTGTCGTTGAAATAGTTATTGTCGTAGGTGAACCGCACCGGCAGCCGCTTTATGATAAACGCCGGAAGCTCTTTGCAGTCGCGGCCCCATTGCTTTTCGGTGTAGCCCTTTACTAACTTTTCATAGATATCTCTTCCGACCAGCGAGATAGCCTGCTCCTCAAGGTTTTTCGGCTCTCCGGTTATCTCCGCCTTTTGCTTGTCGATTATCGCCATAGCCTCGTCGGGAGTAACTATGTTCCACATTTTTGAAAAGGTGTTCATATTGAACGGCATATTGTACAGCTCGTCCTTATACCTTGCCACCGGGGAATTGGTGTAGCGATTGAACTCGGCGAACTGCTGGATATAATCCCACACCTGCTTATCGCTGGTATGGAAGATATGCGCGCCGTATACATGCACGTTTATATCGCTGCGGTTCTCGGTGTAAATGTTCCCCGCGATATGACTGCGCTTGTCTATAACAAGACAGCTCTTTCCTCTTTTCATCGCCTCGTATGCGAATACCGCTCCGTACAGTCCCGCGCCTACGATAAGATAATCATACTTTGCCATTTTGTTTTCTCCCTTAATTTTTATTTTTTCTTTTAGCGGCAAGCTCTTCCGCCTGCTTTTTGAGCGCCGCCTCTTTTTTGGCGCGCTCGGCTTTTTCTTTGGCTTTTTTCTCTCCGACGGTGTTGGTGTACTCGGTGCAGATCTTCTCCGCGTCGCCTTGCATGACCTCTTCGCCGTTATTTAGCCAGATAGCTTTATTGCACATCTTCCTGACCGTTTCCATATTGTGAGAAACGAACAGCAGAGTCGTGCCCTCGTTTAACATTTCGGACATTTTGTTTTCGCACTTTTTGCGAAACAACACGTCCCCGACCGACAATACCTCGTCTACTATCAGTATATCCGGCTTTACCATCGTCGCCACCGAAAAGCCCAGCCTTGACTTCATGCCCGACGAAAAATTCTTTACCGGAGTATCTAAAAAATCCTCCAGCTCCGCAAACTCCACTATCTCGTCGAACCGCTCCGCTATAAATTTCTTCGTGTAGCCGAGCAGGCAGCCGTTCATATAGATATTTTCCCTTGCGGTAAGCCGCTGGTCTATCCCCGCGCCAAGCTCTATAAGCGAGGCTATCGAGCCGTTTACCGTAAGAGTGCCCTTATACGGCTTTAATATACGGCTTATCACTTTCAGCAGCGTGGATTTTCCGCTGCCGTTAGTGCCGATTATCGCCCACGCCTCACCGCGCTTTATTTTAAGGTCGATATTTTTCAGCGCCAGAAATTCCTGATACATAAGCTCATGCCGGATAAGCTTTACGAAATATTCCTTGAGATTATCTATCTTCTCGCTTGCCTTGTTATAGCGGACGGTCACGTCGTTAAGCTCTATTATATATTCGGGAGCGGTATTTTTATCTTCCATACTTGCCTCCTAAACATACAAAATGAACTTGTCCTGATTGCGCTTAAAGAAAAACGAGCCTATCACGAACATCGCAAGCGCGTATACTATCCCCAGCAGGATATCCCAGCCGTCCGGTACCGCCCATGTCGGCAGATCTCCCGCGGTAGGCGCCCAGATAAAAAAGCGGAACTCTTTTATATAAATGTACATCGGATTCAGCCGCTCTATTATCCACGCCAGATACTGAGCGAACGGCACCGCGCCCTCGGCTATCTGCTC
>CANRII010000128.1 GCA_947630685.1 uncultured Ruminiclostridium sp.
GACCTCGCAGCCAATTATAGGCTTTATACCCTCTTCTACGCATGCGTTATACAGCTCTACACAGCCGAACATCGCCCCGTGATCTGTTATGGCGACTGCGGTCTGTCCGAGTTTTTTCACACGCTGAACAAGCCCTCTTATACGGCAGGCGCCGTCAAGAAGGCTGTACTCGGTATGAACATGTAAATGGACAAATCCGCTCATCTATTCTCCTTTTCTGCGAAGCTCATCCGCTATGAGAGATATCCTGCGCAGCCTGCGGAACACTCCGGTACGGCTTATCGGCGGGTCAAGCCTGCCGCCTATCTCGGTAAGCGACGATTCCGGAGATCCCAGCCTAAGCCGTGCGGTTTCCCTAAGTTCCTCCGGCAAACAGTCTATACCCTTAACGGAAACGATGTAATTGATGTCGTCTATCTGCTTTTGCGCGGCGGCTATGGTCTTGTCGAGATTTGCCGCCTCAAAATTAACGCTGCGGTTTACTTTGTTCCTTAATTCTTTATATATCTTGACGTTTATCAAAGTCATAGACATGACCATAGCGCCCATAAAGGTGAGCATGTCCGCGATTTTTTCGCTGTCCTTGATATAGAGAAAGCTGCCGCTGCGGCGGGCGGATATTCTCGCGCTCATTCCATGTTCGGCTATCATATTGGCGACCATTGCGGTCTTTTGACTGTCGCGCAAAAAAAATTCCAGCTGGTACTCTTTAGACGGATCCGAAGCAAAACCGCATACCAAAAAAGCGCCCCTTAAAAACGCGCCGAGCGAAGCGTCGCCGCTGCAATCCGGCAGCTCGTCCGCAAAGCAACTGTCTTTAAGGGTCAGTATATAACGCTTCTTGCCGTTTTGCTCCACAGTCTTAAATTCCGAGGCGCAGCCGCTTTCCGTAAGTATTCGGCTTAAATAAGAGGCGGTTTTTTTGTTGCCGGTCTGAAAAACTCCGCCGTTCATCGCAAACGCCGCGCCCTTTGCTATATACAGCTTTGACCGGCTGTCCGGCTCTTGCCGACAAAGCTCGTTTTTGATATCGGTACAAAAAGACATGCCGGCACGACCTTTCGCTTTTATTTGTTCTTTTTATCCAGATCGCGGTGCAGCACCCTGACCTTGAACCCGCCGTCCTTGATGTGATCGTACATCATCTGAGCGAAAGTAATGCTGCGGTGCTTTCCGCCGGTGCAGCCGAAAGCTATCACCAGCTGACTTTTACCCTCGTGCAAATACTGCGGGATAAGAAAATCTATCAGCTCGTACAGCTTATCCAGCAGCGTTTTCGAGCTGTCAAATTGCATTACATAATCCCTGACCTCTTTATCCATTCCGGTCTTGGTCTTAAGCTCAGGAATATAAAACGGATTCGGCAGGCAGCGCACGTCGAACACCAGATCCGCCTCGTTAGGCACGCCGTACTTAAAACCGAACGACATGCAGCTTATAGTCATGCTGTCGGAGGGATTATCAAGGAAGATATTGATGATATTTTCCTTAAAGGTTGCGGTGGACATAAGGCTGGTATCTATATAATAATCCGCTATTGAGCGCATAGGCTCCAGCATTGCCGCCTCCGCCTCTATCGCCTTATCGATATCTCCGTTTGCAAGATCGAACAGCGGATGCGGCCGGCGAGTTTCCTTATAGCGGCGCTTTATCACCGCGGGATTTGCGTCGACGAACAGCACCTTGATATTAAGTCCTCTGTTTTTAAGCTGCTCGATACTCTCGTTCATATTCAGAAAAAGCGTACCGCCGCGTATATCGGTAACTATGGCGGCTTTGTTTATCTCGTCGTTTTTCTCGCATATCTCCGCGAATTTTTCTATAAGCAGCGGCGGCATA
Organism: uncultured Ruminiclostridium sp.; assembly: GCA_947630685.1. Taxonomy (GTDB): domain Bacteria; phylum Bacillota; class Clostridia; order Oscillospirales; family Ruminococcaceae; genus Ruminiclostridium_E. The sequence goes on from CANRII010000128.1 coordinate 1,840, forward strand.
TTGTCTATGCAGTAGTAGCCTATATCCTCCAGCACGTTCACCGCGCAGGATTTACCGGAACCGGATATACCGGTAACTATTACAAATTCCGTTTTCATTGCCGTCCCCCTATATTAGTTCATTCCATTATCAGGACTTCACATTCCAGCATTATTCCGCTGTCTGAATATACCTTTTCTTTTACTTGTTCTATTAGTCTACAAACGTCGTCAAAGCTGGCGTCGCCTTTATTGATTATAAAGCCGCTGTGCTTTTCGCTTACCTGCGCGTCTCCTACCGATACGCCTTTAAGCCGGCTTTCCTCAATAAGGCGCGCGGCGTAATCTCCCGACGGCCGCTTGAACGTGCTGCCCGCGCTGGGATATTCCAAAGGCTGCTTTGCCTTGCGGCGGGACATCAGAGTATCCATACGCTCCTTTATCGCCGAAGGATTGCCTTTTTCCAGCTTCATAGAAACCGAGGTGATACAATATCCGCCGCGTAAAAATACGCTTGTGCGATAGCCTAACTCCATCTTATCGCGGGTAAATGTCTTTATCTCGCCGTTTTTATCTATACAGCGGCAGGAAATGATAACATCGCTCATTTCTCCGCCGTATGCTCCGGCGTTCATGTACACCGCGCCGCCTACCGTTCCGGGTATTCCGTAGGCAAATTCCAGCCCGGAAAGCGAATTTTCCAAAGCAAGCGAACATACAGCTCCAAGCGAAGCGCCCGCCTGACATTCTATGACCTCTCCGCTGATATGCGCGGCGGCAAAATCCGCGCCGATAAGCAGCACGATACCCTTTAATCCTTTATCGCTGACAAGTATGTTGCTGCCCCTGCCGACAATGTAATAAGGTATGCCGTTACTGCGGCAGCACACGATAAGCTCCCGCAGCAGCGCCTCACAGTTTATTTTTATCATCATTTCGCACGTTCCGCCTATCCTAAAGGTGGTGTGCGCTTTCATAGGCTCGTCATACAGCACCTCGGCGCCGTATAATCCGGCGATCTTTGCCGCCTGTTCCAAATCAAAAAGGCTCAATGCTTTTCTCCTTAAATACGGTCACGGCGGACAGCGCAAAGTCATTCCGCCGCAGCGCCTGTTATTTGCTGAGACGGTAAAGATTTGCGGCGCCTACTATGCCCGCGTCATTTCCGAGCTGTGCTACGGCAAGCACGGTCGAACGCTCGGGATTTATACAATAGCTGTCTTTTTTGATGATCTCCTGCAGCGGCTTTATAAGATAGTCGCCCTCTTTGCAGATACCGCCGCCGATGAGCAGCATTTCCGGCTGGAAAGTGTTTACAATGTTCACCAGTCCGCAGCCAAGATACTCGATATACTCGTTTACTACGGCAGTTCCGCTGGGGTCGCCCGCACGCATTGCGTCAAACGCGGTCTTGCCGTCTACGTTATCAAGAGAATTATCCGCGATAGCCCACATACGGCTGTTCTTATCCTCTCTCATCGCGTGTTTGGTGGCGGTGATAAGCGCGGTAGCGGAGGAATACGCCTCAAAGCAGCCTTTTCTTCCGCAGGAGCATTCTCTTCCGTTATATTCTATAACGGTATGACCAAGCTCCGCGCCGCAGTAATTAAAACCGGTGTAAATTTTGCCGTCGATTATTATTCCACCGCCCACGCCGGTACCGAGAGTTACTACCACGACGTCGCGGCAGCCCTTTGCCGCGCCGCCCAGCACCTCTCCGTAAGCGGCGACGTTAGCGTCGTTTTCAACATATATGTCCGTACCCAGGCGCTCCTTGAGCAAAGCGCCGAGCGGGGTGTTTTCAAAGCCTAAATTGCAGGAATACAGCACTATTCCTGAATCGCGTTCCGCAACGCCGGGCGTACCTATTCCTATGCTGTTTATCTTATCTATCTTTTCCGAGCTGTCAGCTACCGCGAGCTTTACCGCTTCGGCGATACTGTCCGCGATATCCTCCGCCGGACGCGGCAGCGCAGTCTTTATGTTTGAACGTCCTATTATGCGGCAATCGTCCGCAACAACGCCCGCCTTTATGTTAGTTCCGCCAAGATCAATACCTATGTTGTACATTTTTCTTCCTGCCTTTATATTATATTTTATTTTTCTTCGGTTAATACCGATATATTTTTCATTCTTAAAAACGCTTCAAACCTTTCAAGGTCGGCGTTTACTATCAGCTCCTCCGGAAATGAGACTTCTTTAAGAAGCTGCTTTGCCGCATCAAACGCCGCTATCCTCGACCAGAAATGCGCGTCGGAGTTTACTATTATAGGGCAGCCGTTTTTTATGCAGGCCGGCAAAATATTTTCTTTCAGCCGTTTGACCGAACGCGGGTCTGCCAGTCTGCTGGCGTTAAGCTCGATAAGCACGTTGTTATCCCTGCACTCACCGGTAACGGCGTCGTAATCATACGGAAAATCGTGCGAATCTGTATGGCTCAATACGCAGGTCTTAGGGTCGCGCGCCGCCGCTATATAGGTTTTGGTATGCTCATCCTCTGAAGACGGCATTAGCAGCCCCCAATGTATCGAAACATTCACCCATTCTACGGAATTTCTTATATCGTCGGTAAGGTCAAGCTCGCCGTTATAACCGATAAGGTCCGCCTCTACCCCTTTTATTATCCTTACTCCACTAAGAAAATGCGGTATCGTTCTAAGATTCTGAAAATGCCACGAGTGCGGAGCGTCGGTCATTTGTATACAATGGTCGGTCATTCCTAGATATTTAAGACCTTTTTGCGCCGCTGCCGCCGCATTTTCAGTAATAGTAGAGTACGCATGTGTGGAAGCGAGCGTATGTGTGTGCATATCTGCAATAAAATTCATCTCAAAAAGCTCTTTTCATTATTGATTTTCCCAGTCGGTGACTGTGTCCGCGCCCTCAAGGTCAAGTCCGAGATTATCAAGCAGCTCCTGCGCGGCATTGTAGCCCATCTTCTTCTGACGGTTATTCATCGCCGCAACCTCCAGTATTACCGCAAGATTACGACCCGGCTTTACCGGAATGGTAAGGGACGGCACTTTTACGCCTAAAATGGACATGTAATGATTATCCACGCCCATACGGTCGTATATCTTTTCGGGATTCCACATTTCTAGCTCTATTACAAGGTCTATTCGTTCGCTGACCTTTACCGCTCCTATACCGAACAACTGGCGCGCGTTTACTATTCCTATGCCGCGCAGCTCAAGAAAGTGGCGGATATTATCCGGGGAGCTGCCTACCAGCGTTATATTAGACGCTTTTCTTATCT
>CANRII010000129.1 GCA_947630685.1 uncultured Ruminiclostridium sp.
GCAGAGAGGGACTGGGGCTTGCCGCGATAGAGGCTATGGCGGCGGGACTTCCGCTTATTGCGGCGGCTAACCGGGGTACTTTGGAATACGCCGTCGACGGGGTGAACGCCATGCTGTACGCTCCCGACGATTATATGGGATTTTGCGGCGCGTTAAGAAGACTCAGCGACGATAAAGAGCTTTGTACGTTACTCGGAGAAAACGGAAAAAAAGCCGCGCAAAAATACAGTCTTGACTGTGCGACGGCGGCGATGACGGATATATACAGACAGATGCTGCCGAGGCTTACGGCAGAGAAAAAAGACGCGGTTTTGAAAGAAAACGCGTCAAAAGTATAGGCGGAGAGAGATTGAACAAGGATCATCTGAAGATACTGAAGTGCGACGCCGCGCTGGCTTCGGCGGCAGAGCGGATACTTCGGGGAGGGGAAAAAGAAGACGTTTTCGCATGGACGACGGCTCATGTAACCGCGCCGGTGCTGTTTTGCTATGTCCTTTTTATCCTGTCGGAAGCGAAAAAGCTGGGGATAAGACGGATATATTTCCTTGCAAGAGACGGATATATAATGAATATTATAGCGCGCGAGCTGCGTGAAACGGCGGGCTTTGACATCGACTGCCGGTATCTGTACTGCTCGCGCTATTCTCTTAAAAATGCGCTGTATTATCTTTGCGATACTCCCGAAAAAGCGGAGGAGAGCGGGATATTCGGCAGGTGCGCAAGACAGTCCGCCTCAAATACATTGCTGCGCGCGGGCTTCGATAAGCAGCAGCGGGAAACGGTTTACCGCGATATCGGCTTTGCGGGCAACGAGGACGCGCAGATGACCAACGCGGAGCATGATGTGTTTTGCGAAAAGCTGAAGCAGAGCGGATCGTTTTTGTCAATGTTAAAAGAAAACGCAAAGGATAAATACGAGCTGATACAGGAATACTTTGAGCAGGAGGGGCTGTTTGAGGATATCCCTTACGCGCTGGCGGATACCGGCTGGCTCGGTTCTATCCAAAGCGCGTTTGAGCAGCTTACCGAGGAGAAAAGAGCCTGCAAAGAGGTGCGCGGCTTTTATTTCGGGCTGTTCAAAGCGCTGCCAGGGGAGAAGTATCACCCGTTTCTCTTTTCGGGAGAGGACGCGCACAAGGTCGTGCCGCGCTTTTGTAATAATTTGTTTGAGTGCTTTTGCTCTGCCCCGCACGGAATGACTATCGGCTATAATAAAGAAAACGGCTTGATCGTGCCCGTTACGGGAACGGTGCTGCCATTTGCGGCAAGATTGGCTCAGACTCAATGCGATATCGCCCGCCGCTTTGCAAAGGAGTGCGCTCCCAACGCAAACGGCATAGATATAAGCAGCGCAAGAAAGATGTGCAAAAAGCTGCTGATAAAGCTGATGTATTCTCCTACAAAGGAAGAGGCCGCGGCGTTTTCGGTATTCAGCTTCTGCGATGATTCCACCGAGAAAAATCTCGAGCCTATCGCTGAAAAATGCGATAAGCAAAGCCTTAAAAGCCTGCTTTTTGTAAGAAGAATGCTAAACAGGCTTAGCGGAAAAAATATTTATCCCGATAAAGGGGTGTATTGGCTTTATGGCACTATCGCGCTGTCCGACGTTAAGCCGAAATGCTTGTACAGGCTCAGCGTTCGGCTGTGGGAAAAGCTCAGGCTGCTGCGGGAAAAGAGGTCGGTATGCCGCTGATATCGGTGATAATGAGCGTATACAACAGCGACCGCGATATGCTTACAAAATCGGTGCGGTCTGTGCTTGAGCAGACTCTGGGCGATTTCGAGCTGATAATATGCGATGACAACAGCGAGTCGGGCAGCCTTGACTATCTGCCGGACGACAGCAGGATAAAAATAATTTCTTCCGGCAAAAACAAAGGACTTGCGCGCGGGCTCAACCTTTGCTTGGAGCATGCGGCGGGAAAATATATCGCGCGTCAGGACGACGACGACTGGTCGGTGCCCGAGAGGTTTGAAAAGCAGGCGGCGTTTCTTGACGGCAGACCGGATATAGCCTTTGTCGGCAGCGACTGCGCGCTGTTCGACAGCGGAGGTAATGTACACGGCTTTCGCAGTATGCCCGCCGAGGTGGAGAAAACCGATTTTCTTTTCAATTCCCCTTTTATACACGGCAGCGTGATGTTCCGCCGGGAGGTGTTCGACGTTTGCCGCTACCGACTTACCGGAAGAACGAAGAAATACGAGGATTACGACCTTTTTATGCGGCTGTATGCGGAGGGGTTCAGGGCGGCGAATATCAACGAGCAGCTTTATTATTTTTATTACGATACGAATTTGCGCTCCGTCCCGTTTCGTATGCGGGTGGACGAATATAAGGTCAGAATGAACGGCTTTAAGAAGCTGGGGCTTATGCCGAAAGGATTTTTCCACGCGATAAAGCCGCTGGTGCTGGGCATTCTTCCGAGCAGGCTGCAAATGCGGCTGAAAAAGACATTCAACAAGGTGTAAGACAGGTCAGGGTGAAAAATGGGACTTAAGCTGAGGCTTTACAATTTACTGGTAAACAGAAAGCGACTTATAAAGCATAAATATGAGGCGTATGTTGCGATGACCGGCGGGAAAGGCGGGATAAAGTCGTGGCTTTATCTGCTGCGGCTGAATTTCGGCTATTATATTCTGCACGACCGCAGCGTAAGCGTAAAAAAGCTAAAGCAGAAGCTGACGCTCGTACCCTGCGAAAGCGGAGAGTTTGCCGCCGGTACGGAATCGCCGGAGCAGCTTGCCAACAGGCTGGCGGGGTATGACTGTATCTCGTTCGATATATTCGATACGCTGATATTCCGCCGTACCGCAAAGCCGACAGACGTTTTTTACTTTGTCGGGGAGAAGCTGCATTGTCCGAATTTCCGCAAGGAAAGGATAGAGGCGGAAAAAGCGGCAAGAGCCTATAAGCATGACAACAGCGGTAGCTATGAGGTGAACATCTATGATATCGCCGATCGGCTCAGCAGCGTTACCGGAATTGAGCGGCAGGCGCTTATAGATACGGAGATTAGCGCGGAAAAGGCGCTGTGCCTTGCGAATCCTTATATGAAGAGAGTATGGGACAGCCTTTTACAGCGCGGGATAAAGCCGGTCATACTCAGCGATATGTACCTGCCGTCGCCGATAATGGAACAGCTGCTGGACTCCTGCGGTTATTCCGGCTGGAGGGAGCTGCTGGTTTCCTGCGATACCGGCAAGGCGAAATTCGACGGCTCGGCTTATAAACAGCTAAAAGAAAAATATCCTGTCGGAAAATACGTACATGTGGGAGATAATCAGCGTTCAGACATAGAAAACGCCCGTAAAGAGGGCTTTGACACGGTAAAATGCAAAAACCCGTCGGAGGGCCGCTATCGCACCTCTGATATGTCCGCCGTTATAGGCTCGGTCTGGGCGGGTACGGTAAATTCACGCCTGCATTCGCGCAAAACGGTATACGATAAATATTTTGAGTTGGGCTATGTTTACGGCGGACTGCTGATATACGGATATTGTAACTTTATAGACAGATATGCCCGGGAGAAAAACGCGGACTGCATTTTCTTCCTTGCGAGAGACGGCAGTATAGTTAAGGAAATATACGATAAATATTTCGGCGGCATAAGGACGGAGTATGTGTATTGGTCGCGTACTGCCGGTTCCGTCATATCGGTGGGGAGTTTTCCAACGGATTTTGTTGAAAAATATATCTTGCAAAAAGTATCATCATGTGATATAATAGAGAAGATTGTAGAAGAAGCGGGGCTGTCCGCGTTTTCGGCGGAATTCGGACTTGACATGAAAGCGGCTATGGACGAGCGCAGCGCAAAAAAGCTCGCCGACTGGGTGTTTAACAATCGTGAGAGACTGGCAAAGCATTTTGAGCCGGAAAAGAGGGCTGCCGTGCAGTATATCCGTGAAAAGCTGGCGGACTCACAGCGGGTCGTGACTGTAGACTGCGGGTGGGCAGGCAGCGGTCATATTTCGTTAAGTCTGTTGATTAACGAAATAGCGCCTTGTGCGCATACTTTCGGCGCGCTTTGCGGTACGAATCACGCGTTCCATCTTAATGCGGATACCGTCGATACGTTCTTTGCAGACGGCAGTATGGCGGCTTATTGTTTTTCCTCGGCTCACAACCGGGATCTGTATGAGTTCCACTCGCCCGAAATGAAACACAATCTTTTTTTGGAAATGCTGTTCAGCAGCGAGGAAGGGTCGCTGCTGCGCTTTGAGCTGCAAAACGGAAAAGCCGTTCCTGTTTTAAGCGATAACCCGAACAGCGGGTATGTGCGGCGGATACATGACGGTATAAGACAGTTCACAGAGGATTATTCGTCGATAGGATATGATTTTTTGAAGAATATAAGCGGGCGGGACGCCTATGCCCCGTTCAAAAGCGCCGTTCAAAATCATTTGTTTGAAAGCTACAATGAATATGTATATGAAGAACATATCATGAAAGGAGTGAAGAGCTGATGCCGGATAATTTTAATATAGATGATATCCTGGCGGAATACGCCGAAGGTAAAAATAAAAAAGAGCCGCCCAAGGCTGTTGAGCCTAAGCCCGGTAATATAAGCACCACTTCGATATTAAATTCAATAGATCAGAAAAAAGCTGCGGACAAGCCGAGCGAATCTCCTAAGACCCAGCCCGCGAGTCGTCCGCGACCCGCAAGCGGTACAACGCCTACAGGGGAAAGACCCCGTCGTCCCAGACCGGCAGACGGTACAGTTCCCGCAGGGGAAAGACCTCGCCGTCCGCGACCCGCAAGCGGTACAACGCCGGCAGGTGAAACTCCTCGCCGTCCGCGACCCGCAAGCGGTACAACGCCGGCAGGCGAAAGACCTCGCCGTCCCAGACCGGCAGACGGTACAACGCCGGCAG
>CANRII010000130.1 GCA_947630685.1 uncultured Ruminiclostridium sp.
GAATGTTTGAAAACTAATATCTAAAGGAAAATGCAGATGGAATTGGATCTAAATAAAATCAGGCAGGAAATAGACGACATAGACGATAAGATGCTGTCGCTGTTTTTAAGGCGAATGGATCTTTGTGTGTCGGTGGCGCAGTATAAAAAGGAAAAAGGGTTGCCGGTATTTCAGGAAAAGCGGGAAGAGCAGATACTTGACCGCATATCCGCAAACACTCCGGCCGACCTTGCCGACGGCGCTAAGCTGCTTTACACAAATATAATGGAGATATCCAAATGTCTGCAAAGGAGAATGCTCACCCCTAAGCCCGAGCCGATGAAACTATCTCAGGGCAGCGGCTCGGCGTCGGTGATAGCCTGTCCCGGCACCGCGGGAAGCAATACCGAAAAGGCTTGCCGCAAGCTGTTCGGCGACGCTGAGGTGATATTCTTCCCGGATTTTGCCGACGTATTTATGGCGGTGCAGAACGGCAAGGCGGAATACGGCGTGCTGCCGATAGAAAATTCCACCGCGGGCGATGTGGAGATGACATACGATCTTTTGGCGGAATATGATTTTTACATTTGCAAAAGCACGCAGGTTTCGATAGACCATTGTCTTGCCGCGAAAAAGCGCGTGGAGATAAAGACGATATATTCCCATGAGCAGGCGCTCAAGCAATGTTCAAAATATATAAACGCCTGCGGCGCTCAGGCTGTGCCGTACAAGAATACCGCGCTGGCGGCTCAAATGGTTGCCGAAAGCGAGGAGGAGGGCATAGCCGCTATATGCTCGGAGGACTGCGCAAGGCTGTACGGACTGGAGATGATCGACCGCAGGATAGCGGACAACCCCGATAATACCACCCGCTTTATCTGCGTTACCGCAAAGAACGAGGTAGAGCAGGACGCGGATATAATTTCGCTGTCGTTATCGGTGCCGCATACCTCCGGCGCATTGTACAGGCTGCTGACGAGATTTTATTTCTACGGGCTGAACCTCACCCGCATACAAAGCGCGCCGGTACCGCAAAAAGCGCAGAACATCAAGACCGAGGTATTCGACGTGATATTCTATCTTGATTTTGAGGGCAGCGTAAGAAATCCCGACGTGGTAAGACTGCTGTCAAATCTGGAAAAAGAGATGAAGTATTTTAAGTATCTGGGAAATTACCGCCATATCGTCTGATATAGGCTTTAGAGAAAGGCTGCTTATATGTTCATCTCCGCTATAATACTCGCGGCGGGCAGGTCGGAGCGAATGGGCTTTGACAAGCTGCTTGCAAAAATAAACGGCACGCCTGCGTTTTTATACAGCATACATACGTTTGAGCGCAGCGGTGTAAACGAGATAATCCTGGTAGTACCCGCCGAAAAGATATCGGAATACGAAAAGGAGCTTTCCTGCCGCCGGTTTGCCGTTCCTGTAAGGACGGTGGCGGGAGCGGATATTCGCCATCGCTCGGCGCTTTTTGGGATAAACGCGTCGGACAGCCGTTGCGAACTGCTGCTTATCCATGACGCGGCGCGGCCGTTCGTCACCGAAAGCATGATACAAAGCGTTATCGCTTCGGTAAAGGAAAACACCGCGGCAATACCCGTTGTAAAGCTCAGCGATACCGTGAAATTCTGCGAAAACGGCTATGTTTCCGGCACGCCGGACAGGGACAGCTTAAGAGCGGTGCAGACGCCGCAGGGCTTTTTGAAAAAGGATTATCTCGACGCGCTGGAAAAGGTAGGAGAGCGGGCGGAAAAATTCACCGACGACGCGTCGCTGTTTGAGGCGGCGGGGAAGAAGGTCGTAATAACCGACGGCGATCCGCGCTGTTTCAAGCTGACTTCGCCGCAGGATATGCTGTTAGCAAGTATGATAGCGCCGAACATGGGAGTGGATGATATGCCGAGGATAGGTCACGGATATGACGTACATCGCTTTGCCGAGGGAAGAAAATTGATACTCTGCGGCAAAGAGATAGAATACGGCGAGGGGCTGTTAGGTCATTCCGACGCGGACGTAGCGGTGCATGCGCTGATGGACGCTATGTTAGGAGCGGCGGCGCTTGGCGATATAGGGCGGCATTTTCCCGACAACGATCCTCAGTATAAGGGGATAAGCAGCATAACGTTGCTTAAAAAGGTAAACGCTTTGCTTAGAGAAAACGGCCTTGCGTTATCCAATGCGGATATCACAATAATCGCGGAACGGCCGAAGCTGAAAGATCATATAGAGGATATGCGCGGCATTATCGCCGACGCTGTAGAAATAGATATATCGCGCGTCAGCGTAAAGGCGACCACCGAAGAGGGGCTCGGTATCGCCGGAAAAGGTATAGCCGCACATGCCGTAGTGCTTTTGGAAAGCGTGTAGGTTTTATATGCTTTTGAAAAGCGCTTAAGCTTTAGATATATAAAAGAAGAGGAGATAAAAACTATGGGAATGAATTTTGAGAGAAAGCTGCCGATACCGGCGGATATCAAGAAAATGTATCCGGTCACCGAAAATATCAAGCAGATAAAGGCGCGCCGTGATAAGGAGATAGCCGACGTGTTCACCGGCAAGTCGGACAGATTTATACTTATCATAGGGCCGTGCTCGGCGGACAAGCCGGAGCCGGTACTGGATTATATTTCCCGCCTTGTGCCGTTGCAGGAAAAGGTAAAGGATAAGATAATAATAATACCGCGTATATACACCAATAAGCCCCGCACCACCGGAGAGGGCTACAAGGGTATGATACACCAGCCCGACCCGAACAAGAAAGAGGATATGCTGGAGGGTATCATACAGGTGCGCAGACTGCACCAGATGGCTATCGAGCAGACCGGCTTCACCTGCGCGGACGAAATGCTGTATCCTGAAAATTATCGCTATCTCTCCGACCTGCTCAGCTATGTAGCGGTAGGCGCGCGCTCGGTAGAGAATCAGCAGCACCGTCTTACCGCCAGCGGAATAGACGTTCCGGTCGGAATGAAGAATCCCACCTCCGGCACATTGTCGGTAATGCTAAATTCCATTAAGGCGGCACAGTCGCGCCATACCTTCATTTACAGAGGGTGGGAGGTCACTACCGACGGAAACCCGCTTACCCATGCGATCTTACGCGGCGCGGTAAACAAGCACGACCAGTCGCTGCCGAACTATCACTATGAGGATCTCAGCCTGCTGTATGAGCTTTACTGTGAGAAGAATCTTGAGAACATGGCGGTCATCGTAGACGCAAACCACTCGAATTCCGGCAAGAAATATTTAGAGCAGATAAGGATATCTAAGGAGATACTCCATTCCCGCCGTCACAGCGACGATATAAAACGCTTTGTAAAGGGACTTATGATAGAAAGCTACATAGAGGACGGAAATCAGGGCACCGATGACTCGGTATACGGCAAGTCGATAACCGACCCCTGCCTCGGCTGGGAAAAGTCCGAACGTCTGGTACTGGATATCGCCGACGCACTATAAGCGCACCTTAATAACGCGTTTTCTTATGGCTCTGCATCGTTGAAATGATTTTTCCAAACCCTTCATAATAATAATGTCACCAAGCTCGGCTGAACTTGGTGACATTGTTTTGTTAAGGAGAATCTTTAGAATAACTTACAGCGTATGCTGCAGGTCTTCTATATCGGAATCTTCGGGACGGTAAACATGGTAATTTGCTTTACCGTTTTTCTTTACGAAGTACATAGCCTCGTCAGCCGCCGCTATTACAGCCGCGCTGGTTTTTCCGTGTTCGGGATATATCGCTATGCCGACGCTGGCTCTTATGTTTATAGTAACGTTTGAAAGCTCGGAATGATATCCGCTGTACAATTCGTCTATAAGATCCATCGCCATATTTTCGACGTTATCTATCTGCTGCGGGTCGGTGATGCACATAACGAACTCATCGCCGCCGAAACGTCCCGCGAAGCCGGAATTTTCCACCCACTTTTTCATCTTGTCGGATACGAACTTGATGACCTCATCTCCGACGGAATGACCGTAGCGGTCGTTTATAAACTTAAAGTCGTCTACATCTACAAACACTATGCACACTCTTGAATGGGCGCTGCGCTCCATCTCGGAAACGCATTCTCTTTCAAAGGTGCTGCGGTTGTACAATTGAGAAAGGAAGTCGTAGCTTGCCCTGACGGAAAGCTGCAATTCCAGCTTCTTTTCGTTGTCTATATCGGTAACGACGCCGATTATCCTCAGCGGCTCTCCCAAACGGTCGGTAACGCACATGATACGCACCGCGAACCATAAGGTAACGCCGGACTTGTTCTTTATCTGATATTCGCCGCTGTAGCCGTTGCGGTTTTTCAGCATGGAGGAGATACCCTTGTTAAATTCATCGGCAAATTCGGGCGTCATCAGCTTATCTAAAAACTCGCCCTCTACTAACCGCGAATTTTCCGCCGTTATGCCGAACATCTCGATAAAGTTTTCGGACAGGTACATGGATTCCTTAGCGTAATCCCACTCAAACAGCATGTTGTCCGAAATTTCCGAAACGGTCTTGTGTAATTCCTCCGACAGACATATCTCGTCTAACATTCCGTTGAAAAGCTCCGCTATCTTATGATATTCGCCGTGTACGTTCATATTATCCAGACGAGTGCTGTATCTGCTGGTCTGTATATCGCGTATGCTGTGTACCATGCGGTTCATCGGAGCTACCAGAACACGCGCTAAGAACTGACCTAACAGCGCGAAGATGACCGCCGCTAACAGCATAGAGCCTATCGCAACGACAAGCGGTATCAATATCTGAGATATAGCCGCGTTGCTCGGGTATATGCTTATCCACTTCCAGCTGGTATTGGATACGCCGGTTATATAGCCGTAGCTGCCTATATTTCCGCTCGCCTCATAGTCGAAT
>CANRII010000131.1 GCA_947630685.1 uncultured Ruminiclostridium sp.
ATAATTTCGAGTTTGAGCTTGAGCGGATAGCCGCCGCGGGACTGCGCGGGATAAAGCTGCACCCGGATTATCAGCAATGCTTTATGTTCGAGCCAAAAATGCAGCCTATCTACCGCAAGTGCGAGGAATTGGGTCTTATCATCTCGCTGCACATGGGTTACGACCCGGTGAGCACGAGGACGCGCCACGCTATGCCCTGCGATCTTGCCGAGGTCGCGGAAAAGTACCCGTCGTTAAAGCTGATAGGCGCGCATCTCGGGGGCATGAGCAACTGGGATCGGGTGCTGTATTATCTCAAAGGCGCGGACAACGTCTGGCTGGATACCGCGTTTTGCGCGGAATTTATCACAGATGAAATGTTTATCCGGCTGACAGAGGGCTTCGGAGAGGATAAAATACTGCTGGGCAGCGACCTGCCGTGGAGTCTGCCGACCGCTCAGATAGATATGATAAACCGACAAAAAATATCCGACGCCGCAAAGCGTAAGATATTTTACGAAAATGCTGCGAAGCTGCTTAAATTAAAATGAGGAGGGCGCCTTATGAAAAAAACCAAGATAGTATGTACTCTCGGGCCGTCCACCGACGACGATAACGTTCTGCGCGAGCTTATCAGGAGCGGAATGGACTGCGCACGATTCAATTTTTCCCACGGGGATCACGAAAGCCACAAAAAACGGTTCGACCAGGTTGTGAGGATACGCGAGGAGCTGGGCAAGCCGATACCGACGATACTCGACACCAAAGGTCCGGAGGTAAGGGTAAAGAGCTTTAAGGACGATCAGCCGGTAAAGCTGAAAAACGGCGAGGAATTTATACTTACCACCGAGGACATAGAGGGCGATGAGAATATCGTCAGCATAACCTATAAAAATCTTGCCGACGATATCGACACCGGCGCGAGGATATTAGTGGACGACGGTCTTATCGAATTAAAGGTGACTGAGATAGACCGCAGGGAAACTCACGACGAGATACGCTGCCGCGTAATACACGGCGGCACGCTCAAAGCCAATAAGAGCTGCAACTTCCCCGGGATAAAGTTTTCTATGCCGTACCTCAGCGTGCGTGACAAGAGCGATCTGCTGTTCGGTATTGAAACGGGGTTCGACCTTGTAGCGGCGAGCTTCGTCACCTGCGACGAGGACATCATGCAGGTGCGCAGACTGCTTGACGAGAACGGCGGCAAGCATATGAAGATAATCGCCAAGATAGAAAATCAGGACGGCGTGAACAATATCGACGACATATTGAGGGTAGCGGACGGAATAATGGTAGCGCGCGGCGATATGGGCGTAGAGATACCGTTCGAGGAGATACCGAGGATACAAAAAGAGCTTATCAGCAAAGGCTATAACGCCGGAAAGCAGGTCATCACCGCAACGCAGATGCTGGATTCCATGATAAAAAATCCGCGTCCTACCCGTGCGGAGACCACCGACGTCGCAAACGCGATATATGACGGCACCAGCGCGATAATGCTGTCCGGAGAGACCGCCGCCGGAGAATTTCCGGTAGAGGCGGTAAAGACGATGAATGCCATCGCCGTAAAGACCGAGCAGGATATAGATTATATCCGCCGCTTTTTCTCAAGAGAAGCGGAGGGAACGCCCAACGTCACCGACGCGATAGCGCACGCTACCGTCACTACCTCGATAGACCTAGGCGCGACCGCTATACTTACCGTCACCAAAGGCGGCGGCACGGCGAAAACATTATCCAAGTACCGCCCCGCCTGCCCGATAATCGCGGCGACCACCAGCGACGTGGCGCAGCGTCAGCTCAATCTTTCGTGGGGAGTTATCCCGATAAAGGCTCAGGAAATGTCGGACAGCGATTCATTGTTCAACCATGCGGTGGAACGCTCTATGGAGGAGGATCTGCTGCATGACGGCGATCTTATAGTAATTACCGCGGGGCTGCCGCTGGGCATTTCCGGCACTACAAACATGATGAAGGTGCATATAGTCGGCGATGTGCTGCTCAAGGGCAAGGGCGTAACTCAGCGCACCGTCACCGCTCCGGTCTGCGTCTGCAAGAACGAGGAGGACGCGCTGCGCCGTGCTAAGGGCGGCGATATACTCGTTATCCCGACTACCTCCAACAGGATAATGCCGGCGCTTAAAAATGCCGCGGCGATAATCGTAGAGGATAAGAGCGAGGACTGCCACGCAGCGGTGGTAGGGCTTTCGCTGGATATACCGGTAATATACGACGCGGAGAACGCCGCAAGCATACTGAAAAGCGGCGTGACCATCACGGTAGACGCGGCGAAAGGGCTTGTCTGCTCGGCGGATTAACGGAAATACGATATTTCTATTGATTTTTGCTTTGTGATTTGCTATACTTATTTACGGACAGAAGCATTTTAGATAAATGCAACATCTCATTGAAAGGAAAAGGCAATGTATAAGATACTTAAAAGACGTCAGCTCAACGACACGGTCGTGCTGATGGAGATAGACGCTCCGCTTATCGCTAAAAAGGCGCTGGCAGGACAGTTTATTATACTCCGCATCGACGAGTACGGCGAGAGAATGCCGCTCACCATAGCTGATTGCGACAGGGAAAAGGGCATAGTTACGATAATATTCCAGATAGTGGGAAGGACCACCATGCTGCTTTCTCAGATGAAAGAGGGCGACGCGCTGCTGGATTTTGTCGGACCGCTCGGTAAAGCCACCGATTTTGAGGGCGCGAAGAAAGTATGCGTGATAGGCGGCGGCGTAGGCTGCGCTATAGCGTACCCCTCGGCTAAGCAGCTGTTTGAGTCCGGCGCAAAGGTGGATGTTATCGCGGGCTTCAGAAACAAGGATATAGTTATCCTTGAGGAGGAATTCAAGGCGGTGAGCGACAACTGCTACATCACCACCGACGACGGCAGCTACGGCGAAAAGGGCTTTGTTACCGACAAGCTGAAAAGCCTTATCGAGGCGGGGAACGAGTACGACCTCGCGGTAGCTATCGGCCCTGTACCGATGATGAAATTTGTCAGCGAGGTAACAAGACCTTACGGAATAAAGACCTTGGTATCGCTGAACCCGATAATGATAGACGGAACGGGAATGTGCGGCGGCTGCCGCGTCACGGTAGGCGGAGAAACGAAATTCGCCTGCGTGGACGGTCCGGACTTCGACGGCCATCAGGTGGATTTTGACGAGCTGATGAAGCGCAACGGCACATACCGCGAGAGAGAAGCCCACGACAGGGAAAATTGCAGGATATACGGAGGTGCAGCAAATGCCTAATATGTCGCCGACAAAGGTTCCTATGCCTCAGCAGGAGCCCGACGTAAGAAATAAGAATTTTCTGGAGGTAGCAAAGGGCTACACCGCCGAAATGGCAATGGAGGAGGCCTCCCGCTGCCTTAACTGCAAGAACAAGCCCTGCGTAAGCGGCTGTCCGGTAAACGTGCGTATACCGGAATTTATAGCAAAGGTCGCGGCAGGAGAGTTTGAAGAGGCGTATAAGATAATTACCGCCACCAACGGACTTCCCGCGGTATGCGGCAGAGTATGTCCGCAGGAGAACCAGTGCGAGGGCAAATGCGTGCGCGGTATAAAGGGCGAGAGCGTGTCCATCGGACGGCTTGAGCGATTCTGCGCGGACTATCACATGGCAAACGGCGATACGGCGGTAGAAAAGCCGGAAAGCAACGGTATCAAGGTAGCGGTTATAGGAGCGGGCCCGTCCGGTCTTACCTGCGCGGGGGATCTTGCCAAAAAAGGGTATCAGGTGACGATATTCGAGGCGTTCCACACCGCGGGCGGCGTGCTGGTATACGGCATACCGGAGTTCAGACTGCCTAAGGCTATCGTTAAAAAGGAGATAGAAAACCTCGAGGCGCTGGGCGTAGAGATAAAGACCAATATGGTAATAGGCAGAGTACTATCTATAGACGAGCTGTTCGATATGGGGTATAAGGCGTGCTTTATCGGCTCCGGCGCGGGACTGCCGTCGTTCATGCACATAGAGGGCGAGGAGCTTGTCGGCGTATATTCCGCTAACGAATACCTTACCCGTACAAATCTTATGAAAGCGTATCTTGAAGACTACGATACCCCGATAATAAAGAGCAACGCGGTGGCGGTAGTAGGCGGCGGAAACGTCGCGATGGACGCGGCGCGCTGTGCAAAGCGTTTAGGCGCCGAAACGGTGTACATAGTTTACCGGCGCGGCATGGAGGAAATGCCCGCCCGCCGCGAGGAGATACACCACGCTATGGAAGAGGGCATAATCTTTAAGAATCTTAATAATCCCGTAAAGATACTTCCCGATGAAAACGGACGTGTACGCGCGATAGAGTGCGTTGAAATGGAGCTTGGCGAGCCTGACGCAAGCGGCCGCCGCAGACCCATTACCAAAGAGGGCAGTAATTTTGAGCTGCCGGTGGATACCGTGATAATGGCGATAGGCACGTCGCCTAACCCGCTTATCCGCAGCACGACTCCGGGGCTTGAGGTGAATAAGCGCGGCTGTCTTATCGTAAACGAGGACACCATGCAGACCTCCCGCGAGGGCGTATATGCCGGCGGCGATGCGGTCACCGGAGCGGCTACCGTAATACTCGCAATGGGCGCGGGCAAACAAGCGGCAAAGAGCATAGACGAGTATCTTTCATCTAAATAAAAGCTATAAGCGTCGGGACGTTTTATCCCGGCGCTTATTTTTTTGAATATCACAGGTTTTTTCCGGTAAACTAAGAATATAGGCATGCGGGAGTCGAACCCAAGTCGGTTTTTACGGGCATCTTTCCGCCAATACTGCGTCAACCTCGCTCGACAT
>CANRII010000132.1 GCA_947630685.1 uncultured Ruminiclostridium sp.
GTCTACCTCTTCGCGCGTCAGCCCCGCGGCAAGCGCTTCAAACGCGGAGTTCACCTCCGGGTCGTCGCTGTAAACTATCGTGGATACGCTCTCTTCAAGCTTTATCTGCTTTCCGGTGCCGTCTATGGTATAATTATCGGCGTATACAAGCTCTGATACTTTGACCGGCTCAAATCCCTGATCTAAAAGGCTTTGGAGCACCTTGGGGAGCGCCTGTGTGGTATTTTCAAGATCGTTATGGAACAGCAGTATAGAGCCGGACGCGACATTTTTAGTAGTGCGCTCTGCTATAGTCTGAGCGGACGGACCATCCCAGTCTATACTGTCAATATTCCATTGTATCAGCTTTAAGCCTATTCCCTCCACGGTGGTAACGGACTTGTCGTCATACTCGCCGTATGGCGCACGGTACAGCGTCGGCTCTTCTCCCGTTATCATCTTTATCTTGCGGGAACATTCCTTAGTATCCTCTATAAGCTCGTTGATGTTCATGCCGTTTATATGAGGGTGTTTGTCGGAATGGTTGGCTATCTCGTGACCCGCGTCATAGAATTTTTTTACGTCGTCCGGGTATTTGTCGCAAAACTCGCCGGTCACGAAGAACGTGGCTTTCACGCCCGCCTGCTCAAGTATAGAGATAAGCTGGTCGGTATTGCTGTTTTCCCATGCGCAGTCGAAGGTCACGCTGATTTTGTTGTCCGCCCTGTCAACGCAGTAGATAGGCGTTTTGACGCTCTCCGCCCTTGTGTTGACAGAGGATAAAACGGCGAATATCCCTATCGCCGCTCCGGTAATAAGCACAAGCAGCAGCGTTATCACACGCAGCAGCCTGCGTTTGGTCATAGTCATAACAAACATATTGTTTCCTCCTGTAGGTTTTGTACTGCTTGATTATATGTCCGGGACAAAAATAAAATACCTGTCTTTGAGAAAAACAAGACAGGTATTTGTAGATTTTTATTCGATGATCATTCTCCCGCGTCGTAGCCGTACTCGTCGGGTGCGACGTCGGTCACCATCAGCCTGTGAGTGCAATTGGAGCAGTACTCGGAATCGTACTTGTTCTTAGTGCCGCAGACAGGGCAG
Source organism: uncultured Ruminiclostridium sp. (assembly GCA_947630685.1). Taxonomy (GTDB): domain Bacteria; phylum Bacillota; class Clostridia; order Oscillospirales; family Ruminococcaceae; genus Ruminiclostridium_E. Next base: position 1,087 of record CANRII010000132.1, read on the forward strand.
GTGATGATCTTCTTCATTTCATCTATACGCTTGCGCAGAACGTTCATTTCCTTGTACAGACTCTCTATCTCGCTTACGGAGCTTGCGATAAGGTCGCTGTCGGCGGAATCCGTTTTTACCATTTTATATACGTCCCTGCCGAGCTGAGTATATTTCTGCTTTATCCTGTTATCCAGCTTTATGCAGCCGAATTTAAGGCGTGACATCTTTATCATCTCATCGGTCTTTTTTATGCCCGTATCGGTAAGCTCCTTTGCCTTGCCGAGAACATTATCGACCTCTTCTCTAAAACGAATGTCCATCTTCATTGTACTTTCCCTTTCCTAAACTGTATTATCGCCGGCATTTCGGTATATCCGGCCTGCTATTAAGATTTTACCATATAAAAGTCGGATTGTCAAATATTTATATGCTGCGGGTGAAAAATTTACGGAGCTGCTCCGCTCTGCCGTCCAGCATTTTATCAAATCCGGATATATATTCAAACGGATATTTGTAATTTACTATGCGCCTTATCCCGCTGCCGTCCACCAGCTTGGACGAGGCGGCGCAGCCTGCGGCGATTATGCTTTGCAGTTCCTCCATCATGTAAATATTATAAAGGCACTCCCGCCCCGATTTGCAATAGCCGACGTTTTCAAGATTGTCCGCGATGTTTTTCTGGCGGTACATATAATAGGGATAATATCCGGCGCTTTCCAAAAGCCGCGCCGCGTCCTCCACCATTGCCGCCGCTCCGGAGATGTTCGCTTTTTCACGCTTATAAAACAGCGTTGAGGAGCGTTTGAGCGAGAGCGTATGTACCGTGACATTTTCCGGTGAAAGCTCACGCAGTCTTTCCAACGTGTAATGAAAGCTGTCCGTATCATCGCCGGGAAGTCCCGCGATTATATCCGTGTTTATATTGTCAAAGCCGTGCTGTCTTGCCAGCGAAAACGCGTCGTAAACCTGCTTAGCGGTATGCGCCCTGCCGATATTTTTAAGCACGTCGTCATTGAAGGTCTGTGGATTTATAGATATGCGGGTAACCCCTCCGCGTTTTAACGCGCGCAGCTTTTCCTCGGTGATGGTATCGGGTCTGCCCGCCTCTGCGGTAAATTCTATAACGGAGGAAAGGTCGAATCTTGCCAGTCCGTCAAGCAAAAGCGAAAGCTCGTCCGGCTCCAATACCGTCGGAGTTCCGCCGCCGATATACACTGTAGACACGGTAAGACCGCAGTCGTGTATCAGCTCGCGGTAAATATCCAGCTCGCAAAGCAGCAGCTTCAGATATTCTCCCTTTAGCTTAAGCGCGTTCCCGGCGGAGGAAATAAACGAGCAATAGCTGCACCTGGTCGGGCAAAACGGTATGGAAACGTACAGGCTGACGGAGTTGTCACAAAGCCGCTCTACAGCTTTCCGCTGAGCAGATATTATTTTATTCGCCGTCGCCTGTCTTTCCTTTGATACGCGCAAAACATCGGAAATATACTCGCCGGCACGGTCGCGGTATTTATCATACGCCGCTCTTATCACCTTTACCGGTCTTACTCCGGTAAGTATTCCCCACGGCATGGATATGCCGGTGTGCTCCTTTAACAGGTCGTACATAAGTCCGCAGAGTAAAAGCTCATCCCTGCCGCCGTCTTTTGAGGAAGGCAGCGACAACTGTTTTCTATCGCCATCGGATAAAACCGCCTGCAAGTGTTCATCGTCTGCGTACAGCGATACCCAGCCGTCGCCCTTAGGCTCGCTGTCAAAGCAAAGCTCTATCCGTTCCGACGGGAAAAAAGCCGTTATCAGTCTTTCAGCCTCGTACTTATATTTTCCCGCACCGCCCAAAAAATACAAAGAACTTATCATCGTCTTTCCAGATAAGCAATATTAAGATACGGATTGTAAGCTTTTTCGGTTTCAAGGTCGGTAGCCTCTCCGTGTCCGGGATATATTTCGTAATTTCCGCTCATATTCAATATTTTAGACAGCGATTCCCGCTGCTTTTTTATGCTGCCGGAATAAAAATCCCTTCTTCCTACCGAGCCGCAAAAGATCGTATCGCCGGAAAAAATGCAATTATCCGTGATAAACATAACGCTGCCGTCGGTATGCCCGGGAGTGTGCATTACCGTAAACGTTATTTCGTCCAGCTTTATCTTGTCGCCGTCGGATATGATAACATCGGGGTCAAACGGCTGCAAAACATATCCCGGCAGCAGATACGAAATGTTCTTGCGGCTGTCATACGGCATATCCGCGTCGGCGGAATGAAGATATATTTTAGCGTCGGTCTTCTTTTTAAGCGCCGCCACCGCGCCCGTATGGTCAAAATGTCCGTGGGTAAGCAGTATAGCTTCTAACGTAAGACCGTTTTGTTTCAATTTATCAAGGATAAGCGGGGCGTTATCTGCGGGGTCTATTACCGCCGCATTGCCTTTATTTGAGTAAACTATATAGCAAGAGGTGTCAAGCTCCCCTAAATGCAGGGTAATTATCTTCATTGCTTGCCCGTCCTTTCCACGGATATTACGCCCTGTATCTTCTGTAAGCGCTGGATAATGTTTTTAAGCTGTTCGATACCGCTGACTTCCACAGTAACGATAATATTGCCGTTGCCGTTTTTAAGATAATGCGCGTTTATCTCGTGTATAGGAAGTCTGTTTCCGGCTATGGTAGCGGTTATATCCGCGATAAGCGCGGTGCGATCCTCGGCGATTATATCTATCGTCGCACGGAACGAGCTGCTCGCGTTCGACGCCCAGAACGCGGGACGCCAGCGCTCTTTATTGTCGCTTTTAAGCCCTTCGATAACGTTGCGGCAATCCGCCTTATGCACCGATATCCCGTATCCGCGCGTGATAAAGCCCATTATCTCATCACCGGGCAGCGGATTACAGCATTGCGCATATTTTATCGGGTAATTGTCGATACCGTCTATAATAACGCCGTTTTTACGCTCTCGCGCATTCGCCTCCTGCACTAAACGCTCAACGTCCACCGTCTGCTGAGCGGCGGCGTTCAGCTTATTCTGCCGTATCTGTTCTTCCTTTAAGCGAGTGGTGATCTTGGATATCTGAACTCCGGCGTAACCTATCGCGGCGTAAAGGTCATCCACCGTGTCAAAGTGATGGCGTATAGCTGCGTTTTTAAGCATTTCATCGTCGGCGATTATGCCGTTGCGCTTAAGCTCGCGGTCAAGCTGAGCTTTGCCGCGTTCAATGTTTTCTTCTCTGCATTCCCGCTTGAACCATGAGCGTATCTTCGCTTTTGCCTCGTTGGTCTTTGCGACCTCCAGCCAGCTCCTACTCGGACCGCTGGAGCTGCTTCCGGTCATTACCTCGACGATATCGCCGGTGCTTAGCGTATGATCAAAGCTCACCATGCGCCCGCCCACCTTAGCGCCTATCATTCTGTGACCGACCTCGGTATGGATAGCATAGGCAAAATCTATTACATTTGAACCGGCGGGCAATGTTATCACGTCGCCCTTGGGAGTGAACACATATACGTCGTCCGGCGCAAGGTCTACCTTTATCGCCTCGGATATCTGTTCGACGTCGTCCGCCTCCTGCTGCTGTTCGAGAATATGACGTATCCAGTCGAAGCGCTTTTCGCCCGCAACGCTGCCCTGTATGCCCGCCTTGTACTTCCAATGCGCGGCAACGCCGTACTGAGCGGTATTGTGCATTT
>CANRII010000133.1 GCA_947630685.1 uncultured Ruminiclostridium sp.
CTCCGTAAAAACTGCTTTGCACCTCACGGCGAGAGATTTTGGAGATAGTTTTGTTCCTTGCGACGCAGGCAGGCTGGTGGTGCCTGTCAAGGAGCAAGGGGCAAAAATAGCCCAAAAGAATCGTCGTGAGGCGGCTCGAGTCCGGCTCCCGTATGCCTAAAAGCTGTTAGATTACCTCTTTACGCCCCCGCAGAAATGCGGGGGTGATTTTTTGTTAAATATCATTAAGGTGAGCTTTATGTTTTTCATTTTGCTCTTGATTTTCTGTTCGATTTAGTGTATTATATTATTATAGATCAATATTAGGTTTTGACAGCGGAAAGGCGTGGCGATATGGCGAAAATAGAACCGGGCATGGAGTCCATGCTGGATATGTATATATTTGAGACCGGCTCATTGCTGGAACAGCTCGACGAGATAATTCTGCGCACCGAGAGCGAGGACACGCTCGGCGAAGATGATATCAACGAGGTGTTCCGCATAATGCACACGATAAAAGGCTCGTCGGCGATGATGGGCTTTAGCAATCTTCAGGAGTTGGCGCATAAGGGCGAGGATCTGTTCTTTATCATACGCGAAAAGCCGGAGCTTATAAAAGAGGCTCATTTCGTGTACGAGCTGATATTCAACGTATCCGACCTTTACAAGGCGGAGATAGAGATAATACAGGCAAGCCCTCAGGATTTTGAACCGACCGATTTTTCCGAGACCGTTTCCAAGCTGGAAGACGCGGCGAAAAAGCTTAAAGCGATAGAAAACGGCGGCGAGACTGCCGAGCAAACGCAAAGCCAGAAAAGCGGCGAATTACCTCCCGAAAGCAAGCAGGAGGGCGCTATGACGGTGCGGGTGCAGTTCGAGAGCGGCTGCGGCATGGAAAATCTGCGGGCGTTCCTGCTGATAAATAAGATACAGGAGGAAGCGCAGATACTCGCTTGTGTACCTCCGGACGTAGAAACCAACGCCGACACCGCAAAGTACATAATAGAAAACGGCTTTATCGTGGTATTTAAGGCGACCGAGGTAAAAAACGAGGATATCCTTTCGATAATCGAGGACGCGGTGAACGTCGAATCCTACGAGGTGGTAAACGTAAAGCCGCCGGAAGAAGAACCGCCGAAAGAGGAGGAAAAGCCGGAGATTCCCCAAGAGCCGGCGCCGGAAAAGAGCGTCGCTCAGAAAAAGCAGGAGGAGATAAAAAAGGCGGCGGGCAGCGGACAAAAGCAGTCCCTTATCAGCGTAAACCTTGCGAAGCTTGACCTGCTGCACGATATAGTGGGAGAGATAATCACCACCGAGTCCATGGTAGTATCAAATCCCGACCTTGAGGGGCTCAAGCTGGAGAGCTTTTCTAAAGCGGCGCGCCAATTGCGCAAGCTGACCGACGAATTGCAGGACACGGTGATGTCGATACGCATGGTGCCGCTTGCGGGGGCGTTCCAGAAAATGGGACGCGTCGTAAGGGATATGAGAGTAAAGCTGAACAAGGACGCCGATCTTGTGCTGGAGGGCGAAAATACCGAGGTCGATAAGAGTATAGTGGATATGCTGGGCGACCCGCTTATGCACTTAGTAAGAAACTGCATGGATCACGGGATAGAGGACAGTCCGGAGCAGCGCACGGCGCTCGGCAAGCCCGCTAAGGCTTACGTCAAGCTGTCGGCGCACAGCACCTCGGGCGAGGTGATAATCACCGTAAGCGACGACGGCGCGGGGATAAATAAGGAAAAGGTGCTTTCCAAGGCGCAGAAAAACGGCCTGCTCACCAAGCTGCCGGAGGAATACAGCTCCCGCGAGATACTTAACATGATACTGCTGCCGGGCTTTTCCACAAACGATAAGGTCACGGAATATTCCGGCCGCGGCGTCGGAATGGACGTTGTAAAAAGCAATATCGAGCAGATAGGCGGCACGCTCACCGTAGAGAGCGAGGAGGGACAGGGCACCTCGTTTATCATAAAGATACCGCTGACGCTTGCGATAATAGACGGACTTAAGTTAAGGGTAGGGGATACCGTGTTTACAGTTCCTATCTCGTCGGTGAGGGAAAGTCTGGAGGTAGGCGAGAACCGTCTGCTTACCGATACCGAAAACGGCGAAATGATAATGATACGCGGGAATTGCTACCCGATACTGCGGCTGCACGAGAAATTCAATATGCCCACCGAAGTTAAAGACCTTGACAAAGGCATATTGCTGGTAGTGGACGCGGGCGGAAAGGATATCTGTCTGTTCGCCGATAAGCTGATAGGCGAGCAGCCGGTGGTAGTAAAGCCGTTCCCGAAATTTCTCAGCCGCTACAACATCAAGCAGGAGGGGCTGTCCGGCTGCACTATCATGGGCGACGGCACCATCTCGCTGATAATAGACGTAAATAATCTTATCAGCGCCGACTGACGAATAACAGGAGGTAATCATGCCTACTAACAGCCATGAGGAAAATAACGCTAAGGATACGTTCGAGGAGTTGCTGGAGCTTAGGACGAAAGCCCAGCTTGCCCGCCAAAAGGATTATGAAAACTCGCTGGCAAAGGTGCTGACGTTTCGCACGGCGGATCAGGTATACGCGATAGAGATAGAAAATATCACCGAGATAATAGAAATGCCGCATATCACCGTCGTGCCGGCTGTTCCCGATTATATCAAGGGGATAATCAACGTGCGCAGCCGCATCGTTCCGGTGATGAGCATACGCCTGCGCTTCGGAAAGCCGGAAACGCAGTACACCGACCGCACCTGCATAATCATAATAAACGCGGGCGGAATGACGGTAGGACTTATCGCGGACAGCGTGTCCGACGTTATTTCGGTGACGGAGGAGAACAAGGCTTTGACTCCGGACGTGATGAACGTCAATTCCGACAAATTTATAAAATACATAGTTGAGACCGACGACGGGGTAAAGCTGGTACTGGACGTTGAAAGGCTTATCGGCGTACAGGAACAGGACAGACCGGTATAAAATATGCTCAGAATAGACGACGCGAGCTTTGAAAGACTTATTGAATACATAAAAACAAATTTTGGGATAGACCTGTCCGGTAAAAAGAAGCTGGTTGAGAGCAGGCTCAGCATAATGCTGGCCGAGCGCGGGTTCAAGGATTATAAAGAGTATCTCGCACGCTGCTTTTCGGGAGATAAAAACGGCGAGATAGTTATGCTTGTGAACAGCCTTACCACCAATCACACCTTTTTTATGAGAGAGCCGGAGCATTTCCGCTTTCTGAGCGATACCGTACTTCCTTATCTCGTTGAGAAAAATTCGGCGAAAAGGTGTATGCGTATCTGGAGCGCCGGCTGTTCGAGCGGGGCGGAGGCGTACACCGCCGCGATGTGTATAAGCGAGTATCTTCGGGGCGAGCGGCACAAGTGGGACACCCGGATCCTTGCGACCGATATTTCGGTAAAGATACTTTCCGAGGCGCAGGCGGGAATATATCCGAGGAAAAGCATACAAAACCTGCCGGACGGATGGGAGAGCAGGTATTTTCTGCCTATAGGACAGGATAAGATAAAGATATGCCGTGAAATACGGGATAACGTTATCTTCAGAGTGTTTAACCTTATGGACGAGATACCGTTCACAAAAGCGCCGTTCGACCTTATTTTCTGTCGTAATGTTATGATATATTTTGATAAAAGCACCCGCACAGCGCTTATCAACAGGTTTTGTAAGGCGCTTGCACCGGGAGGATATCTGTTTGTGGGACATTCGGAGGGAATGCCGCGCGGTATCACCGGACTTAAGTACATCGCTCCGGCGATATACCGCAAGCCGCTCAACAGCTGACTGTAGTCGGCTCTGCCGGAGGTGGTTTTATGATAAAGCTGATAGCTGTCGGAGCAAGTACAGGAGGCACCGACGCGATAATAGAAACGATAAGAACGCTGCCGGAGGATTCTCCGCCGGTGGTGATAGTTCAGCACCTTCCGGACGGCTTTACTTCCATATATGCCGAGCGGCTGGCAAAGCTGTGCCGAATGAGGGTAAAAGAGGCGGACAACGGCGACAGGCTGTCAAAAGGCGTTATTTATACCGCGCGTGCCAATCGCCAGCTTACCGTTTACAGCGGAGCAAGAGGACTTTATATAAAGCTCGGAGGCAGCGCAAAGGTATGCGGACATTGCCCGTCGGTAGACATGCTGTTTGATTCTGCGGCGGAATGCTGCGCAGGCAAGGCGGTCGGCGTGCTGCTTACCGGAATGGGCAGGGACGGCGCTAAAGGGCTGCTTAAGATGAAACAGTCAGGCTGCGTTACCATGACTCAGGACAAGGCCTCCTGCGTCGTGTACGGAATGCCGCGCGCTGCTTTTGAACTCGGCGCGGCCGATATTCAGGGTTCTCCGAGAGAGCTCGGCGAAAGGCTGAACGGGATAATAAAAGTAGAATAAAGGAAAAAGCATGAGCTTAATAAGGAAAATTTCGGCGCTTACGGCGTCGGCAATGATAGCGCTGCTTTTGGGCGGGTGCAATGATAATGCTAAAGCGGACGATATCATCATTTTATATACCAACGACGTGCATTGCGCGGTAGATGACGATATCGGCTAGGCATGCGGGAACCGAACCCAAGTCGGTTTTTACGGGCATATTTCCGCCAATACTGCGTCAACCTCGCTCGACATACGCAAGTATGCCTTCGTTCGGTTTCCTTGTCTTGACGAAAATCTGCTCCGTAAAAACTGCTATGCACCTCACG
>CANRII010000134.1 GCA_947630685.1 uncultured Ruminiclostridium sp.
CCGCGCACAAAGCCGTCGCTTGCCATCACACCCGCGGGGGATATGTTTTTTTCTTTCATGACGTTCAGCACTTTTTGAGCGCCGTCGCCCATTCCGTACAGCACGATAGGCTTATCGGCGCTTTGCAGCCGCTCCCACAGACAGGGAAGAGCCGCGATATCGACTATAGGCATAGTTCCTCTTATTCCACCGTGACCGATTTTGCAAGATTGCGCGGGTGGTCAACGTCGCAGTTTTTAAGCACCGCGGTATAATAGGCGATAAGCTGCAACGGCACCACCGCCACCAGCGGCATAAGCATATCCCGCGCGGAGGGCAGATATACCGGACAGTCTATATCGTTTTCCGCCGGTTCCATATCCTCCCCGCAGATGAATACCACCATAGCGCCGCGCGACTTTACCTCTTTTACGTTGCTGACGGTCTTTTTATAAAGGTCGTGCTGAGTCGCCACCGCGATCACCGGCATACCCTCTTCTATAAGGGAGATAGTGCCGTGCTTTAATTCTCCGGCGGCATAGCTTTCCGAATGTATGTAGGATATTTCCTTGAGCTTAAGGCTGCCCTCCATACTTAGCGCGTAATCCAGCCCTCTGCCGATGTAAAGCAGACTGTCCGCGCTCATAAGGCGGGCGGCTACCTTTTGGTACTGCTCCTGGGAATCTATACATTTTTGCACCTTGTCGGGTATCTCGTTAAGCTCGGCGATAAGCTGCTTTGTTTCCTGCTCGCTTATCTCGCCGCGCGCATACGCTACACGAAACGCCAACAGATACATGAACGCGGTCTGCACCATGTACGCCTTAGTGGAGCATACCGAAATTTCCGGTCCCGCCAGCGTGTACATTACCATCTTGGCTTCTCTTGCTATAGACGAGCCTACCACGTTTACTATCGCAAGAGTATCCGCGCCTATCCTGTTAGAGAGCTTCAGCGCCTCCAGCGTGTCGGCGGTCTCGCCGGACTGGGAGATCACCACCACAAGGTCGTCTTTGCTAAGCAGCGGGTTGCGGTAGCGAAATTCGCTCGCCATATCCACGATGACCGGCGTTCTCGCAAGGCTTTCTATTATATATTTGCCGACTATCCCCGCGTGCATGGCGGAGCCGCAGCCTATTATATAGATATGGCGGTATCCGTTCAGCTTTTCATCGGTAAGTCCGCATTCCGAAAAATCCGGCATGCCGTCCTTTATCCTCGGATGTATAGTCTTTTTCAGCGCGTCCGGCTGCTCGTGTATCTCTTTTAACATGAAATGCGCAAAGCCGCCCTTTTCCGCCGCAGATACGTCCCAGTCCGCCTTTTGAAGCTCTTTTTCGATGATGTTACGGTGCATGTCGTAGAACGTCGCGCCGTCCTTGCTTATTTCGGCTATCTCGCCCGGCTCCATAAGATAATATTTGTCGGTATGCTCTATTATCGCGGTAACGTCCGAGCCGATGAACATTTCTCCGTCGCCTTGTCCCACTATCAGCGGGCTTTCCTTTCTCACGGCGTAGATCATGTTTTTATGCTCGCGGAAGATTATACCCAAAGCATAAGCGCCCTCTAAGTCCGCGACGGTTTTTATTATCGCGTCCAGCGGATCGCCGTTGTAGTTGTAGTCCAGCAGCTTTGCCACCGCCTCGGTGTCGGTCTCGCTTTCAAAGCCGTATCCGTGCTCGGTCAGAAATTCCTTTATTTTACGGTAATTTTCTATTATCCCGTTATGAACGATGGACACGCGTCCGTTTCCTATCGGGTGGGAATTTATATCGCTCGGCTCTCCGTGGGTGGCCCAGCGGGTATGCCCTATCCCCGCAGACGCGGAAAAATGCGGCTGCTGCGCTAAACGCGGAGCTAATCCCTCGTTTATTTTTCCCTTAGCCTTTACCGTCCTTATCCTATCGCCCTCGAACAGCGCGATCCCCGCCGAATCGTAACCCCTGTATTCCAGCTTTCTAAGCCCGTTCACCAGTATATCGGCACATTCCTTATCTCCTGTATATCCGACTATTCCGCACATATCTCAAAGCTCCTTTCCGTATTTATATTTATATTTATTTGCTTTTTCAAAAAACATTCCGTTAAACCTATTAAAGTATAACATAATTCACCCTCGGTGTCAATTAAAAGTATCCGACGTATTTATTATACGCCGGATACGTTTGTATATATTATGTTATTCCGTTTCGGAAAGGTCGAGCACTCTTATCTCGGGTTCTCTTTCGGGTTCGGGTCGGATAGCTTCGGGCTGTTTTTTGATTGCCGGTGAGGATTCGGTGTTGTCCACTATCCATTTTGCCGCCATAAGAGGCGACAGCACGGTGCTTATCGACATGCGCTCGCTTTCGGTGGAGCTTATAAGACCGCTGTGGGTGTTTTCAAAACCGGCTATATCATAAGTAAGCTGACAGCGGTATTTTATGCTGCACAGCAGAAACTCCGGAGGGATAAGCTCTACCTCGTTTATCTCCTCTAGCCAAAGAAACGGATTCATGCCGCCTATGCTTACGTCCTCGATTATCCAACCGCTGGACGCCGCCGCGTCGTCCGAGCAAAGATACAGCGAGAAATTGAACCGTTTTTCCTCCTCGTTGCGGAATATGCCTACCTCGAAGCTCTTTACCAGACGGTTATTTATTATCGGGGATTCGCGCGAACAGCATTGACAGGTGCCGCCGTAGCCGAACAGCTTGCCGTTTATGTCCTTTGCAAAATAATTGCGGAATATACCGGCGTTGCCGAACTCCCTTATGCGCCTGTATTGGTCTTTGAGCAGCGTCAATTCCTGCGAGGTGATGTACGGCAGCGGCTTGTAATAGTAAGGTATCTGATCCAGCAGCACGCGGTTGGGCTCTTCGGTGGTGGAATAATATCTGCCCAGCTTGCCGTCGTCCATTCCGGTCAGCAGAAATTCAAGGTAATGCGAAAATTCCGGCTTTTGACAGCCGTCTTTGAGTATGACGTACTTTTCAGTCTGCGCCTCGTCCTCTTCGGTGGGTACGGTGTTGGTGTCCAGCACGCGGACTACCCGTCCCTCTTTGTTTATAAGCGCGATACGCGGTATTTTAAGATCGCAGACGAACAGCTTTGGGATTATCATGTCAAAGCGCGCGGCTACCGTTTCCTCGGCGCTGAGCAGCTCGGTCACTTTCGCTCTGTCAAAGGAATAGCCCGCCCTTGATATCTCAAAATCGAACGCTCTGCCGTTGAACATTCCGCAGCTTATCAGCAGATACACGTCGCCTACTATCTCCAACAGGTCTTTGCAGGTCACTTTTGACGGTACTAAAAACTGTATGCCGTATGCGCAGAACCGGTATTTGTTGTTTATATCCCTTTGCAGACCTATCTCGGTGCCCTCCGCTTTCATCTCGCGCAGGAAGGTCATGCTGTCCTTGCCCTGAGTAAAGCTGTTTACCAGCATGTGCAGCATTTCGCCGAGCACATGGCTGTTTTCAAATCTGTCGGCATGAGCCGTCAGGAAATCATAGGTGCGTTTGAGATTGTGCACCGTCATTTTCGCCACGTCGAAGGTGAACCGGCTGGAGCGGCAGCGCACGTTCAGCTGGTAATAGCGCATGGACAGGCTGTAGGTGTTGCCGAATATATCGTCAAACAGCAGCATTGCGCCGATAAGAGCGTCGTCGTCCGCTACCGAGCCGTCCTTTACAAAGTCGCTCAGCTTTATGCTGACTACCGTGCGGAATCCTACGCTCAGTCCGTAGTCCTTTATCGCGGGATTGTTGTCGCTCTCCACACGCCAGGTCTTACCGCCGAAGCAGAACAGATACGCAAACTCGCGCCCGCTTTCTCCGGTGTCGGCGTTGTTCCAGACGTAAGAGGCGGTAAGTACGCGGTCGGTAAAATCTCCGGTCTCCTCCCACAGCATTTTAAGCCTGCCGTTTATACATTCTTCGTATGCCGCGCCGGATTCGTGCATCTCGTGCGGGATATCCGTTTCCTCGTTGTAAAAGCCTATCTCGCACAGCTTAGAATACGGTATCGCCGCTCCTCCGGGCGGACATAAGGAAATGCTGTTTTGGAATTTATCGCCAAGCTGCGCCGCCATAGGACTTGTATGGATAAAGTTTGCAAAAAACTCAAACACATAGTGCTTAGGCCTTAAATACAGCTTGTCGCTGTTGCTGCGCTTTGATATCTCCAGTACGAAATAGCGGGAATATTTGTCGCACATATCCCTGAGATCTCCGGAGATGGCCTGCATTATCTCTTCCTCGCGCTCGTACTTGATACCGGTACGGTGAGAGGTTATCAGCGAGTTAGGCACGCTGATGAAAAACGCCGACAGCTTTTGATTGATAAACTGCTCTTTAGCGGAATTGATAAGTCCGGTAAGCTCATAGGTGGAAAAATAGTTGTACTTATCCAGTATCACCCGCGCTATCCCCGCTCTGCGTGCGGAGGATATGGCGTAGGGGATAAGATATACATACCCCGCCGCCTCGTGCCAGATAAAATCTATAACGCTTTTTCCGTTAAAGGAAAATCTTATCAGCGGATCGTTTTCGTCCTGCTTGTTTTTTAAGCGGCTTACCTGATACACCGCCAGCGGTTCGCCCTTTTCGACGGCGGCAAGAGTTATCCTGCGGGAGGTATCCTCCGCGGTGTCGTACCGTCCCAGCGTTTTTTTACGGATAAACGCAA
>CANRII010000135.1 GCA_947630685.1 uncultured Ruminiclostridium sp.
AGGAAACCGAACGAAGGCATACTTGCGTATGTCGAGCGAGGTTGACGCAGTATTGGCGGAAAGATGCCCGTAAAAACTGACTTGGGTTCGACTCCCGCATGCCTATCCTTATCGTGAACACGGCGACCGGCTGCGGATTTACGCCGCAGTATGACGAGCTTCAAGACCTGTACGAGCTTCATCAAAAAGACGGGCTGGAAATACTGGATTTCCCCTGCAATCAATTCGGAGAGCAAGCGCCGGGCAGCGACGAGGAGATACACAGCTTTTGCACCGGACGGTACGGAATAACCTTTCCGCAGTTCGCCAAAATAGATGTAAACGGCGAAAACGCTATCCCGCTCTACAAGTATCTTACCGAAAACACAACGTTTGAGGGCTTTTCCGGTCCGATGGGCATTATCCTAAAGCCTATCGTCAAGAAGATGGACAAGGACTACAAAAACAACGGCAATATCAAGTGGAATTTCACGAAATTCCTTATAGACAGGAACGGTGAGATAGCCGCACGTTTTGAGCCTACCGAATCGCTTGACAAGGTAAAGGCAAAGGTGGAGGAGGTACTGTAATGTTCCACTATGACTATAAGACCGAAAACACCTGCTCACAGCTTATCAGTCTTGATATGGACGGGAACGTGGTGCACAACGTCAGTTTCATGGGCGACTGTAACGGAAATCTGAAAACGATTCCCCTGCTTATAGAGGGCTGGACGGTGGAACAGATAGCGGAAAAATTATCCGGCGTTATTTGCGGACGCAGACCGACTTCCTGCGCCGACCAGCTGGCAAAAGCGGTACGTGCGGCATACGAAGCCGAACAGCAGGCATCTTAATTAAATAATATGGAGGTAAGAAAAAATGAGTAAATCGTTAGTAGCTTATTTCAGCGCCAGCGGCGTGACCGCCGACGCGGCAAAGAAGATAGCGGAAATTACGGGCTCTAAGCTTTATGAAATTCGCCCGGAAGTACCCTACACGCAGGCGGACTTAAACTGGCAGGATCAAAATTCCCGCAGCTCCGTCGAGATGAAAGATAAGTCCTCCCGCCCGAAAACAGCGGACAAAAACGCTCCGGTTGCGCAAAGCGACGTTATCTTCCTGGGATTTCCTATCTGGTGGTATACCGCGCCGACGATAATCAACACCTTCCTTGAAAGCTATGATCTCACGGGAAAAAGGATAATCCTTTTTGCAACGTCCGGCAGCAGCGGATTTGAACATTCGCTGTCCGATCTTAAAAACAGCCTGAACGATAAAGTAACTGTAGAAGAGGGTATCGTTATACACGGCAAGCAAGACAGCGACGCATGGAAAAAGTGGATAGCGTCGCTGGGACTGTGAGGGTAATATGAATATCGCGGTACGTTATTATTCAAGAGGTGGCAACACAAAAAAGATAGCCGAGGCTATTGCGAAAGCCGTCGGCGTTGAAGCTAAAACGTTGTCGGAGCCGCTTAGCTCTGATGTGGATATTTTGTTCCTCGGCAGCGCGCCTTACGGTTTCGATGTGGACGACGAGGTCAAAAAGTTCATAAGCGGTATAGATGTTTCTGTGGGAAAGGTCGTAAATTTCAGCACCTCCGCCGTTATAAGGTCTACCAAAAAATACGCGGAAAAGCTGCTTACAAAAAAGAATATCGCCATGGCAAAGGAAGAGTTTTACTGCCGCGGCGCTTTCGGCGTACTGCACAAAGGCAGACCTAACGAGAGCGATCTTGCCGCCGCCGCTGATTTTGCAAAGAAAATATCTAAAGGAGAGGCATAAAATGGCGGCTCAATTTGACCCGTTAAAGCTGGAAAATCAGCTTTGCTTTCCCCTCTATGCCTGTGCGAAAGAGATAGTGAAAGCATACAAGCCGTACCTTGACGAGCTCGGCCTTACCTATACGCAATACATTACCATGATGGTTATGTGGGAGCATAAGGAGCTTCGGGTAAAAGAGGTCGGCAAATACCTGTATCTCGATTCCGGCACATTAACGCCGCTGCTTAAAAGGTTAGAGGAAAAAGGATATATAGCAAGACGCCGCTCGGTCAAGGACGAGCGCGACCTTATCGTTTCCATAACCGACGCAGGAACTGCTTTGCGCGAAAAGGCGCTTTCCGTGCCGCAGCAGCTTATTTCCTGTGTGGATATTAAGCCGGAAAAAGCGCAGCTTCTTTATGAGATACTGTACGAGCTGTTAGGAAAGCTCAACGATAAATAAATAAATAAATAAACAAATCAAACCTCCCGTCTGTGCATACGGACGGGAGGTTGTATTGTATTATTATTGCTTTTAGTTTCGGGCTTTTTATCATTCTCCAAAGCGGACGTTGAGAATTATCTCCTCTTCTTCCGCTGTATCGGTAAATCCGTAAAATTCAAAAACCATAACATAATCGCCTGCTACGAGCACATAAGTATCGTTTACCTTAAATTCTTCTTCCGGCAAGTTGGAATGATAATAGATACCGCCGTAATCTCCGACCTTTATCTCATATGGGCGGACGGTAGCGTGATCGTTAGCGAAATATAACATTCCGGGGTGATCCTTGTTTCTTTGTAAAAAGCCGAAATACTTATTTTCGGTATCTGTACTTTTATAGCGGGCGTCGAAAATATCGCCGTAATATTTATCCTGACGAACATACATATCGCTTTCATAGTGCGCTTTATCGGAGTCGGGTATCTTAACCATGTCGTAACGGGTCTTACCGGGAATGTAAAGAGCGTCGTCATAGATCACGTTATCCGGCTCGGAATAATATTCGGGAAAGGAATATGTGGCGTTTTCGTATGTTACCGCCACTTTATCTCCGGTATCGTCCACCAGCAGACCGTAAGCGTTAAATCTGCGGTAGGAAAATCCGGTCATCGCTACAATAGATACAGAGGATAATATTATAATTATCAAAACCAATTGCAGCCGTTTATGTAAACGCATTTTATGACCGCCGGAAAAAGAGCATTCCGAGCCGTACAGCTTTTTCCAGCGTCTTAGCAGCTTTCTTTTCTTGAGCCGGTAGCCCAGCGAGAACCGGTGTTCTTCCCAAATGTCGCTGTCGATAATGCGGTCAAGAAACATCCCGCGGTTTCTTATCATGTTTTCGGTATTGTTATCAGTCATTTTTATCATCATCATAGTATTTCTTAAGCATCTTTTTTGCCTTTGCTATACGGTTGAATACCGTCCTTTCGGATATTCCGAGATACTCGGCTATCTCCCTTGCGCTGAAATTGCCGGCGTATTTAAGTGCGACTACATACATAATACTGTCGGGCAGCAGGTTCATAAACTCCTGCACCTCTACGTCGGTAAGATCGTCCAGCACCGAAAACTCGTTGTTTTTCGCGGTATTTTCTATGTAATCCGTTTCGTGCTTTTTGCGGCGTATCTTATCTATGCACTTATGCTCTATGACCTGCGACATCAGCGCATATATTTGAGGATAGGATTTTATATCCACTTTATCATAATGTTCTATCAGCCACGCGAAAGCGTCTTGTACAGCGTCCTCGGCGTCGCGTTCGTTTCTCAGCAGGATAACGGCCTTTCTGAACAGTATTTGCTCATATCTGCGGTATATTTCCTCAATGACCTCTCTCTGTTCAAGAGATCCGACCATACCCAGAGCTTCACAAAGCATGCGAATATTCCTTTACAATATAATAAATTTTCTACCTTATTTTATCATAAAAAACCACTTATGTCAACATTGAGCGGACATGCCTCGTACCAAAATACAAAAAACGATCGACACGGATATCGATCGCTTTTTTGTTAAAATATCGGATCAGACCTCGCAGCAGGTGTCGCAATGTTCTTCCAGCTTGCCGACGATGGGGGTGGGGTCTATTCCCTGCCTGGTGTAATAATCGGCGACCGCGCTTTTTACCGCCTGCTCTGCCAGCACCGAACAATGCAGCTTTGCCGGAGGAAGTCCGTCCAGCGCCTCGACTACCGCCTTGTTAGTCAGCTTCAGCGCCTCGTCGATAGGCTTGCCCTTTATCATTTCGGTAGCGATGGAGCTGGTAGCTATCGCCGCGCCGCACCCGAAGGTCTTGAACTTTACGTCCTGTATAACGCCGCCCTCGATTTTCAGATACATCTTCATTATATCTCCGCACTTTGCGTTGCCAACCTCGCCTACGCCGTTAGCGTCCTCTATCTCGCCGATATTCCTCGGATTGGCGAAATGGTCCATTACCTTTTCAGAGTAGATCATGTTACAGCTTCCTTTCTTATTTTATTACAAATGTTTCACCTTTGATAATATGCTCCCACAGCGGCGACATACCGCGCAGCCGCTCGATGATGACCGGCAGCACCTCAAGCAGGCGGTCTATCTCCTGCTCGGTGGTATATTCCGACATGGATATCCTAAGCGAACCGTGCGCCACTTCATGCGGCAGTCCGATAGCGAGCAGCACATGCGACGGGTCGAGCGAACCGGAGGTGCAGGCGGAACCGCTGGATGCGGCTATTCCCTGAAGATCCAGCTGTAACAGCAGGCTTTCGCCCTCCACTCCCTCAAAGGAGAAGTTCAGATTTCCGGCAAGGCGCTTTTCACGGTCGCCG
>CANRII010000136.1 GCA_947630685.1 uncultured Ruminiclostridium sp.
GAAAACGCGGCTTGGCTCTATCCCGTGGGATATGAGGTATTCCTTCATGGCGTCAGCCTCCGTCACCGGTTCTCCCTCGCCTTTTCCTCCGGATACTATACATACCGAGCCCGGCGAAGAACCAAGAAACTCCAGCGCGGCGTCCAGCCTGTTTTTTAACATAACGCTCGGTCCGCTGTCATACACCTGACAGCCGAGCACGATGGCGGTGCGTTTGCTGTTCGGCTGCGGATTGTCAAGGCAGCTGCCGATCATTTTTACCGATAAATATCCCGCATATCCTATTATCAGCGCGATCAGCGCAAGATATACCCGATATAATACCCGCTGCCGTCCGGTATTTGCGACCCGTCCGATAAGCGCCGCGGATATAAGCATTCCGCCGCCCAGCGCCCCGATAAGCGTGCCGGCGTTTATTATCCGCGTAAACAGCGGCGGCAACACCGTAAGCAAGGCAAAACAGCCGCCGAAAAACATTACGGCGCATAATATCCGCTTACCTGCGGGCATATCCGTTTTGCGGAAGTTTTGCATTTTATTTTGAAAGGAGCTTTTTCACGCGCTCCATAGCTTCTACGGTGTTCTCGTAAGTGCCGAACGCGGTAAGTCTGAACCAGCCGTCGCCGTTCTTACCGAAGCCCGCGCCGGGTGTGCCTACCACCTCCGCATTATTAAGCAAACGGTCAAAGAACGTCCAGCTGTCCTCGCCGTCGGGGCATTTGAACCATATGTAGGGGGAATTTTTGCCGCCGGTGTATTTAATGCCGAGTGAATCGAAGGTGTCCGCGATGACCTTTGCGTTGCGCATATAATATGCGATGGTCTCGCGCGTCTGCTTTATACCCTCCGGGGTGAATACCGCCTCTGCCGCGCGCTGAACGGGATAGGACACGCCGTTGAACTTGCTGCCCTGACGTCTGCACCAAAGCTGCATAAAGCTCATTTCTCCGCCGTCGGGAGTTTCTATCATAAGCTCCTTAGGGATAACGGTATAACCGCATCTCGTTCCGGTAAAGCCGGCGGTCTTCGATAAAGAGCATATCTCTATCGCGCACTTTCTCGCGCCCTCTATGCCCAGTATGCTCCTAGGAAGCTCGGGGTCGGAAATAAACGCCTCGTACGCCGCGTCAAAAATAATTATCGCCTTATTTTTCAGCGCGTAATCCACCCACGCCTTGAGCTGTTCTTTGGTATATACCGAACCGGTGGGGTTATTCGGCGAGCAGAGATATATCATTCCCGGCTTTATATTATCGTCCGGCATTGCGGCAAAGCCGTTTTCCTCGGTGGAATCGGCATAATACACCTTTCTTCCGCCCATTATATTGGAATCTACGTATACCGGGTACGCCGGGTCGGTCACCAGCACGTCGTTAGACGGATCGAACACGTCGCCGATATTTCCGCAGTCGGACTTTGCACCGTCGCTTATCAGCACTTCGTCCGGGCTTATCTCAACGCCGTAGGAGGCGTAGTATTTCGCCACCGCCTCGCGCAGAAAATCATAGCCCATTCCGCTGTCCTCGTAACCGCGGAAGGTCTCCTTTACGCCCATCTCGTCCGCCGCTTTCTTCATAGCGTCCACAACGGTCTTCGCCAGCGGCTGAGTCACGTCGCCGATACCCATTCTTATAATTTTGTTGTCGGGGTGAGCCTGCGTGTACTCCTTTACCCTCTTGCCTATCTCGATAAAGAGGTAATTCTTCTTAAGATCCAAAAATCCTTTGTTCATCAGTGCCATAAAATTACTTCCTTTCCTGCCTGAGGCAGCCTTGATTTACACTATTTTAATTATACTATCAGCCGCTTAAAAAGTCAAGCGCCGCATTATATTTGCAGCGCCTCAGGCTGTAGAAAAAGTGTTCAAAAGCCGGAAGGAAAGAGGAGTATGAGGGGAAAACCATCAGGGTTTTCACCCTCATTAGCGATAAGTGCCGCTCGCAGAGCGGCAAAAATGAGCAAGTATGTCAACACATACTTGCTCATTTTTTGGTCAGCTTGTCGAAAATCCGACCATAGGGAGGTTTTTCGACAAGCTGAAGCGCCGCATTATATTTGCAGCGCCTGTCATTTTCCTTTTTTATCCTTTAACAGCGGCTTTATCAGCCTGTATATCTCTCCGGTGCGGGTAGTGCCGTATTTTTTTTGCGATACGGTTGTTGATACCCGTCTTAGTGGAAAGCTCGCGTATACATTTTATCACAAATTCACATTCCTCCGGGTCGGTCAGCACCTTGCGAACTTCCTTTGCTATACTGTCCGAGGCGGAACCGCCCAACGCGGCGGAAATACTTTTCGCCACGTCCACCGCGGTTTTTTTATCCCGCCAGAACTGCGCCGCGGTCTCAAAGCCGTGATCCTGCGATATTATAAAATAGCTTGCGTCCGGCTCGCCGTTTATCATATAACCGAGATATGATACCAATTGAAAATCCAAAGCGTTCTTTGCGCCGGTAACGGCCTTTATCGTGTATATCGGCGCTGTCGCTTTCACAAGGTCGTGATACGTCGCAAAGGTCATGGAGTTGGCGTGCTCGCTGTAGAATATATAGACCCGGTCGTTCTTTGTCAGGCGATCCACTCCGGCAAGACCGTCGGATTTTACATTTTCAAAATCCACAAGATATATCGACATACCGCACCTACGCCTGTTTCTTAAGATTTGCGACCGTTGTTAGGTATTTTTCGTACTTTTCGCATATAGTCTTTGCTTCTCCGAACGCTATCTGCTTGCCTTTATCCAGCCATAATACCTTGTTGCAGAGCTTTTTTATCTGCCCCATAGAATGGGATACCAGTATGGTTATATTGCCCTTTGCGATAAGCTGATTCATGGTCGCCTCGCTCTTTAGACGAAACGCGCCGTCGCCCACCGCAAACACCTCGTCGAGAATAAGTATCTCCGGCTCTACCAGACAGGATATAGCGAAAGCAAGACGGCTTCTCATACCGGAGGAAAGCTGCTTGAACAATCTGTCCTTATACTCGGTAAGCTCGGCATACTCCAGTATCTCCTCATATTTGGAATTTATAAATTCTCTGGTGTAGCCGAGGATAGCGCCTCTCAAATATATATTTTCCTTAAGTGAAAGATCGCCGTCAAAGCCCGTGCCGAGCTCTAACAGTGCGGCTATCTTGCCCTCTACCTCTATATTTCCGCTCGACGGACGCATAACGCCGGATACCGCCTTGAGCAAAGTAGATTTTCCCGCTCCGTTTGTTCCTATTATACCAAGAAAATCACCTTCGCTAAGGGAAAAATTGACGTTGTCTACCGCAAGGAAATCCGTCGCGGTAAGCGTGCCCTTTATTTTTCGTACTATATATTCTTTAAGACCTATATCACGAAAATTTCCGGATCTGTATTTTATAGAAACGTTATTTACTTCGACCTTCATACCCGACACCCCTGTTTATCAGAAATAATACACGAACTTCTGTTCGGTCTTTTTATGGATAAGATACCCGAGAGCCAAAGCGATAGCCGCAGCGCCGAAGCATACTAAATGAGACGACAGATCCGGTATCGTACCGTCGATAACTATCTGTCTTACGTAGGTTATATAACGATAGATCGGATTTACCGCGAAGATGATCTGCAAATCGCTCGGGAAACGATCTACCGTGTAGAAAATAGCCGACACAAACATCAAAAGCTGTGTGAAAATTCCGTACAAATATTGTGTGTCGCGGAAAAATACGAACATTGACGACAAAATATAACCGATGCCGATATTAAAGATCGTCATGCAGACCAAAGGATAAATTATCAGCAGCATGTGCGGGCCGAACGGCAGACCGTCCAGCGCTACGAAAATAAAATAAACCACAAGGGTAAGCAAAAAGTTAAAAATACATGCTACATTTGAAGACAGCAGAAATATCGTTTTCGGAACTCTGATCTTCGACATTACTCCCGAGTTGGAAAACATCGAGAACATTCCGGCGTTGGTGGAAGTCGTAAAGAACGAGTACATCAGCGAGCCGGTCATGATATATATTGCAAAATGCTCCATATTTCTTTGGAACAGATAGGTGAACACAAAAAGATATATCAAAAAGTTCATAAACGGCGAAAGCACGCTCCAGAACACGCCAAGAAAGGTACGCTTGTACTTTTTCTTGAAATCCCTTTTGGTAAGCTCCTCGAACAAAAAGCGATACTGACCTATCTTGTTCTTAAACGTCATACCGTCGTTTATTACGATAGCATTTTTCTTTTTTTGCTTTTCCGGTGCGAGAACTGCGCCTTTCTTTCCGGCATTTTTCGGTCTTTGACCGGAAGCGGACTCGGGTCTGGGACGGCGAGGAGCTGCCGCACCCTCCGGACGAGGACGACGAGGCCTTTCCCCTGTAGGCGTTGTACCGCTTGCGGGTCTGGGACGGCGAGGCCTTTCCCCTGTAGGCGTTGTACCGCTTGCGGGTCGCGGACGGCGAGGAGTTTCACCTGCCGGGACTGTGCC
>CANRII010000137.1 GCA_947630685.1 uncultured Ruminiclostridium sp.
GACATCATTTTGACGACGTTATAGAAACTATACTTATGGGTATGCTCTACGGCGGTCAGGTGCAGACCATGATGCCCAAACTTTTCAGCACTAATTTTGAGGGAATGCAGCTTATCCGCCCGCTGTATCTTGTAAGAGAGCAGGATATAATAGCGTGGGCGAGATATAACGGGCTTAAATTTCTGCGGTGCGCCTGCCGTTTTACCGAAAACTGCGCAACGGACGTCGGCGCATCGAAGCGGCTTGAGATAAAGCGGCTTATCAGCGAGCTGCACAAGGTCAATCCCAACGTGGAAAACAACATCTTCCGCAGCGTGGAAAACGTGAATTTAAGCACGCTTATCTCGTGGCATAACGGCGAGGGATACCATCACTTTCTTGAAAGATTCGACGACGCGCCAAAAGTTTGATATTGCCTATTGACAAGCGTGTATTTATATGATAAACTATTGTTTGTAAGAAAACCCTTATCAAGAGCGGCTTGCAGTTCCTGTTTTACACAGGGCGGGAGTAAGGCTCCGCAAGCCCAGCAACCGTTTCCGAAAAGGAAAAATGGTGCTAATTCCTGCGGGGCGTATTTACGCCGCCGAAAGATAAGGAGCAACGCCGAAAAAGCTAAAGCTCCTTGCGGGGCTTTTTTATTTGTATAAAATTCATCTGAAAGAGAGGAATGTAAAATGGCAAGATACTTTTTCACCTCCGAGAGCGTGACCGAGGGACATCCGGATAAGATATGCGACCAGATCTCCGACGGCATACTCGACGCGATATTAGCGGAGGATAAAAACGCGAGAGTTGCGTGCGAGACCTGCGTTACCACCGGAATGGTGTTGGTTATGGGAGAGATAAGCACCTCCGCTTACGTCGATATAGCTAAGACCGCGAGGGACATAATAAAAGAGATAGGCTACGATGACGCGAAGTACGGCTTTGACGGCAATTCCTGCGCGGTGCTTACCTATATAGACGAGCAAAGTCCGGATATTGCTATGGGAGTAAACAATGCGCTGGAGGGCAGAGAGCAGAACGCTTTTGACACCGGCGCGGGCGATCAGGGCATGATGTTCGGTTACGCCTGCAACGAAACTAAGGAGCTTATGCCTCTCACCGCTTCTCTTGCGCACGCATTGGCGAAAAAGCTGGCGCAGGTTCGGCACAGCGGAGAGCTCGGCTATCTTCTTCCGGACGGCAAGACTCAGGTCACGGTAGAGTACGAGGACGGAATGCCCGTAAGAGTGGACACGGTGGTAGTTTCCTCCCAGCATAGAGAGGACACCGACGAGGAAACTCTGCGCCGCGACATCATCGAAAAGGTGATAAAGACCACCGTACCGGAAAATCTCATCGACGAAAATACCAAGTACCTGATAAATCCCACCGGACGTTTTGTAGTGGGAGGACCCCAGGGCGACAGCGGACTTACCGGCCGCAAGATAATCGTGGACACCTACGGAGGAGTAGGCAGACACGGCGGCGGGTCGTTTTCCGGAAAGGACCCGACCAAGGTGGACCGCTCGGCGGCTTATGCGGCAAGATACGCCGCTAAAAACATAGTTGCCGCGCACCTTGCGGATAAGTGCGAGGTGCAGCTTGCCTACGCGATAGGCGTGGCGCATCCGGTCTCGATATTCGTGGATACTTTCGGCACCGGCAAAAAGCCGGACGACGAGATAGCCGCCGCGGTGAGCAAGGTGTTCGATTTCCGCCCGTCGGCGATAATTTCCTCGCTGAAGCTGAAAGAGGTAAAATACCGCCCGCTCGCCTCTTACGGACACATGGGACGCGAGGAGCTGAATGTTCCGTGGGAAAAGACCGACAAAACAGAGGAGCTTAAAAAAGCGCTGGGTATGTAAATATGACGCGGTGAAGATTTATGCGGGGAAATTCCTTATGATCGAGCGCCGATATTTCGCCGAAAAGAATATTGCCGTTAATGAAGAAGTACATCTTCTGGTCTACAAAAATATTTTTATGTTGGGTAAAAGCAACAAGGAAACTATTGATTGGTAAAGCTTTTTCTTGTTGCAAAATCAGTCGCCGCGGCGCAGCTTTTTCGGCTGTACCGCGGCAAAATGCTTGACAGGGCGTTTTTTATATGTTACAATAAAATCGGCAGGGGACGACACCCATAGAAAAAAACGAATGCCGCAAAACCGAATATCGACGCACAGAGGGGGAGATACCCATAGAAAAAAACGTAGCTGTGACAGACGTAAACGGAAGACTTATCGGCTCCACTTACCCTAAAAGGGCAAAGGGACTTGTAAAGCAAGGTCGGGCAGAGTATGTCGACGACCTAACAATACGTCTGAAATTTACTCATGCTCCGACCGTAATAAATAATACGGAGGAAATGAAAATGAGTAAAGTCATAAATTTTAATGCAAGAGAATTTGTCTTGGATAAAAGTATCAAGGGCAACAACGTAGGCGAGCGGGTATTTATCACCACGCCGCTCGGCAGCGCAGAGGTGTGGGAAATAGGCGATTGGCAGTGGAATTGGTCGCAGATAGTAACGCAAATGACGCTCCAAAAGAACACCGACTGCATTCTGCGGTTTGCCGTGCTCGGCGGTATAAACAACACCGGCGACGCGGTATCGCAGGCTGTGATAGTCGCGTTGGACGGCTATGATACGTCCGAACAGGCGTGGGAGGAAAGACAGGTATACGCGCTTGACAAAAGCCGCTATCAGCCTGTCATAAGCAAGAGCGACAGCAGCAACGGTTTGCTCAGGGTCTTTGAGATACCCTTTAATACCGGCGAACACGAACGGTATAAAATATTATTTACAGCCATGCACGCAAAGGCCGGTTTTTTCGCCCCGCAGGAATATTCCGCATACGAACCGCTGAATGATCTGACATATAACGAATGGTGGGAAAACCGTCTTGATTCGTTGAACGGGCAGGATAGCCGCCAAAACGGTCTGTACTTGAATATGTCCGGCGCGAATATTTCATTGAGTGCGATCCAAAAGCTGCTGAGCGAAAAGCCGTCCGGCACCTATATCGATCTAAGCGACTGTGATGTTTGTGATGACGCACAGGACTCCGACGGGCAGACGGAAGCCGAGGACGAAAAAGTTTTAGTTTACACCGAAAAGCAGTTTGCCGAGTTTCTTAAAAATATCGGCGACGGCGTCATAATGGAGCACAAACGCATTATCGTAAATTCGGACGGCAGCGGCGAACGGTACGATATAGGAGCTTCGGCTGACGGCGTGGTCATAGATCTGTCCGGTTCAATTCTTACCGCAAGGGCGTTTTCGATGTTAGCAAGCAAGCTCGGCGACGGCTGCATAGTTTCAATCAACGATATGACCGTTACCGACGACGGCATAGACGACATGTACCCCTGCGGTGGCAAGAGCGACGGGCTTGTGATAGACCTTTCAGGTTCGACGGTACCGCAAAAGGCGCTTGATCTTTTTTACTCAAAAGGCGGCGACGGCTTTGCCGTAACTACCGACAATTGCAAGACGGAATAACTTGCAGAAGTGCTTTACTTAAAACAATAGCGACAAACAATAACGGCGTCGCAGTCGAAAGACTGGGACGCTTGGTTAATATGGGGGTACGAGAAGCGGTTAGTAAAAAATCAAGAGTTATTATCTTACAATAATTATAGCGCTCGAGAAATGACCACCGGAGCCTTTCAAATCGTAAGTCGATCGAAAGGCTCTTTTGTTTTTGAAAAACGTATGAGAAAGTCGATATTGTATTTTCTGTGGGTATCATTGGGGAGAATTTACGCCGTCTATGCAATTATCATATATCCATTCTTTTAACGGCTGCATATCTCCGGTCTCATAAAACCTTATCAGCATTGTCTTAAATCTACCGTTAAGTTCGGCTGGAACGGATAAGATACCGTTTCCGTTTTGGATAAGTATTTTATTTCCGACCATAATTGCTATCCTTTTGTTTTTGTCGATGAAAGGCTGTTTTCTCATTATCCACAGCATGACGGTAATTGCCCGCTCGGTGGAATAGTCTGTTGAAAGTATTTCCTGAAGCTCGGCACTAAGCTTTTTTCCGGTATTTCGGGATGCCACAACGTGCCGCTTATCAAAACGTCATCGGTGCGCAGAACGCTGTTTTCCTTTTTTGATTTTCTTTATAAATAAGGGCTTGCCCTGCATTGACTATATATGCGGGTATATCTCGCCTAAATTATATCAATATCTTTTTTGCTTGTTAACAGGCGCGGTTTTATATTATCAAATTAAAGCCCCGCTTTAATAGCGGCTTTGTTTATTGAAAGAACAAGCACCAATCTCCACAGATAATATGAACAAAATCACAAACATCACCCCATCGGTCGGCATTGACCGGTGGGGTGATGTTGTTA
>CANRII010000138.1 GCA_947630685.1 uncultured Ruminiclostridium sp.
GTCTATCTGCCGGTAATAGGCAACATAGTAGAGGGCGAGGATACCAACCACGGCTTCATCGCGATAGCTAAGCAGGGCGACACTTTCGGTTCGGTAAACGCCGATGTAAGCGAACACAGCGCTACCGAGTACAACATGGTATGGTACGAGTTCAAGATAAGAGCGGAAGATACTTACTACATGGGTCAGCGCCGTTTGCAGCTGTTTGAAACAGGCAGCATGCAGCAGCCGAACATTTCGGTAAATTACTACCCGTTAGAGGGCGAGGATCTCTCTTATGTAGATATGGCTAACAGATACAGACAGTATCTTATAGATGAGAAAGGCTTTACCGAAAAGACCGACAACATCAAGCCTCATTACTACCTCGACCTTTACGGCGGTACTGTAAAGGCGCAGTCGGTGCTCGGCTTCCCGGTAAATATGGAAACGCCGGCTACCACCTATTCACAGGCGCAGGAGATACTTGCTCAGCTCAAGGAAAAGGGCGTTGAGGACATTATAGTAAACTACAATGACTTCAACGGCGCCGGAATAAACGGACTTATAAGCGCGGGAGTGAACCACGCGGGTTCGCTCGGCGGCAAGGGCGATTTTGACGCGTTCATGAAGTACGCCGAGGAGCAGGGCATAACGGTAACTCCGAGTGTGGGAATAACCTACATGAAGGGCTCCGGCAACGGTTACTCCTATTCGCTCAACGCCTGCAAGCAGATAACCAACGCTTATGCGACCACCACCAACTGGGA
Organism: uncultured Ruminiclostridium sp.; assembly: GCA_947630685.1. Classification (GTDB taxonomy): domain Bacteria; phylum Bacillota; class Clostridia; order Oscillospirales; family Ruminococcaceae; genus Ruminiclostridium_E. The sequence goes on from CANRII010000138.1 coordinate 750, forward strand.
CATCGCGTTCGGTATACCTCATCAGGTAAGACTGGTAGTTCGCACCACATTGGCTCCCTACTACTGGACCGACCTTTATCCCAAGCTGATAAACTCCTTTAACGCAGAGGGAATCAAGAATATCTGCTTAGACGACGCGACCACGCTGCTCTACAGCGACTACAGCCGCGGTATCTACACCAGATTCGATACGATGAACGAGCTCATAAAGGGCTATCAGGCATTCAAGGACAACGGCATGACGATACTTGCCAACGGTGCAAACGCTTACGCATTGCCTTACGTTGATTATGTGACCAACGTGCCGCTGACCTCCAGCAACTTCGATATATTCGATTACGATATACCGTTCTACGAGCTGGTAATACACGGATACATACCGTACACCACCAAGGCGATCAACGCCAGCGCGGACGCGTCGGATCTTATCATGCTGACGCTCTCCACCGCTACTCCGGTGCATTACGATATGATGTACAACGACCCGAACGAGTTTACCGACAGCGATTATGAGACGTTGTTCTACACCAACTATAAGGGCTGGCTGGAGCCTTCTACTGCCGCTTATAACCTGCTCAAGGATAAGCTCGGAAAATACGTCGGACAAAAGATAATCGACTACGAGAAACCGTCTGCCTACGTTATCCAGACGACCTACGAGGACGGCTCTACCGTATCGGTAAATACCAGACAGTACACGGTTACTGTCGACGGACAGGAATATAAGCTGTCTGATTTTGGATTGAAAGGAGAAATAGCAAGTGAATAATTCAAATTTCAACCCGAACGAAGAAATACAGGAGCAGACGGCTGTCGCAGCCGAGACCGTTGAAGCGGCCGAAGCGGCGGTGGAAGCCGAGGCTGAAAAAACTCCTGTAAAGCGCGCAGCGGTCCACATGACCGCTTCCGCCGCGGCACTCAACGCGGAGGGTGAGGAAGTTGATATCCGCCGCAGAGAGCCGAAAAAGGAAAAGAAGATCAAAAAGGCCAGAATACCTTACGAAAAGAAAAAAGGTCTTTACGGTTACGGATTCCTGCTTATCTGGTTTGTGGGTGTTATCTACTTGTTCATTATACCGATAATTTCATCGGCTTACTATTCGATGTGTAACGTAAAGCTGGTAACCACCGTTGCGGAGGCTCAGCAGTACGGAATGGATAAGGTGGGTATATACGCCGAATGGAACGATTTTGCCAACTTCCAGGAGATATTGTTCCGAGATCAGAAGTATCTGCCGGCGTTGACCGAATCACTCGGAAACCTTGTTCCGCAGACGTTGATGGTAATGGTGTTCTCGCTGTTCATCGCTTTGCTGCTCAATCAGAAGTTCAGAGGACGTACACTTGCGCGTGCGGTATTCTTCTTGCCGGTGCTGGTAGCTACCGGACCTGTAATAGCGGTCATACGAGGAGATATAGCGGACAACGGAATATCGGGAGCGGAGCAGTTTAGTGCCTTGTTCCAGACAGACCTTGTAGATGAGCTGTTGGAATTCTTGGGAATTTATAACCTGAACCAACAGCTGACGGAAACGATACAAACGATAACCAGCGACATATTCAACCTGATATGGGCGGCAGGTATACAAATACTTATCTTCCTTGCTGCATTGCAGCAGATACCTACCTCCGCTAAAGAGGCTGCGTCGATGGAGGGTGCTACCGGCTGGGAATTCTTCTGGAAGATAACCTTCCCGATGATAAGTCCGATGATATTGGCAAACTTGATATACACTATCATAGATACCTTTATCGATTCGGAGAACCCGGTAATGACTCTGGTATATCAGCAGATACAAAACCTCGAATACGGCCGAAGCGCCGCGATGGCATGGGTATACTTCCTGATAGTCGGAGCCGCTTTGGGATTGGTAGTGCTTATCGTATCCAGATTCGTATTCTATGAGAATGAATAAGGAGGTGTAGTTGTGAGCGAAAAGGAAATCAAGAACGTAAACGATGCTGTTGAAGGCGTTGAAGAAGCTGCGGCTACACTCGGACAGGAAGCGTCTGCTTCCGATGTCGGCGAGGCTATCAAGGAAATAAACGACGTCGCTGAGGAAAGCGTAAGCGCAGAGCCGCTTATAAAGGTGTCCGACGACGACGCCCGCACCGCTGAGATAACTCTTACCCGCAAGGAAAGAAAAGCGGCCGCCAAGGCGGAAAAGCAGAGAGCCAAGGAGCTGCGCGCGGCATATCATGTAAGCAACTGGCAGATAATCAAGAACTACCGCAAGTATAATCAGCAGGAAAAGGCGCACTACAAATACATATTCGGCAGAAGGATCACCGAAAAGGTATGGCCGATATTCAGATTCCTTATCCTGTTCGGCCTTGGATTTGTCATTCTGTATCCTATGCTGTACATGCTGTCCACCTCGTTCAGACCTCAGTCGGAAATGAGCGACCCCTCGGTCATGTGGATACCTAAGAAGTTCATCATCGATAACTTCGTAGATGTATGGCTGGCAATGGATTACCCAATGGTAATGCTGCAAACGGTGCTTGTCAACGTGGTCTGCTCGCTGCTCCAGGTCGTTACCTGCGCCGTGACCGGATACGGTTTCGCGAGATTCAAGTTTAAGCTCAAGGGCTTGCTGTTCGGTATAGTAATACTTCAGATAATAGTACCGGTACAGGTAGTTCTTATACCGCTGTACATGCAGTTCAGATATTTCGATATATTCGGAATTATCAGCTTGATAGCGGGACAGCCGCTCAACTTGGTATCTACGCCGACGGCATTGTATATGCAGGCGTTCTTCTGCAACGGTATACGAGCCGGAGTGTTCATACTGCTGTACAGACAGTTCTTCAGAGGACTGCCAAAGGAGCTGGAGGACGCGGCTTATCTGGACGGCTGCGGACCGGTAATGACGTTTGTACGCGTCATGGTGCCGAACGCAAAGACTTCATTCCTTACCGTGTTCATATTCTCGATAGTATGGTACTGGAACGATACTTACGTAACGAGCATGTTCTTTGCGAATCCTTATACTATCGCGATGGAGGTCGAAAACATCTTGCCTACCATTGTGCAGTATAAAACCAACGAAACGTCAGGCAACGCGTCTGACTGGCTGGTATGGATCGAAGCGAGCTGCGTGCTTTCGCTGCTGCCGATACTGATAATGTACATCATTCTGCAAAAGCAGTTTGTAGAAGGCGTTGAACGTTCAGGTCTTGTAAGCTAAAGATAAAAGGGCTGCTCCGGCAGCCCTTTTTAAGTAAAATGATGGAAAAGACAGAATATATTGATTTTCATATCCACGCCTATGCGGTAAAGGTGGCTGAAAAGGCGGTGAGAGTGCTGTCCGCCTGCCCGGAGGTGGAGCAGGTATACACCGACGGCACGGTTTTGTCCACCCGTAATGTGTTAGAGCAATGCGGCGTGAAATACGGCGTTGTGCTGCCGATAGCCACTAAGCCTACCCAGACGGCGGTGATAAACGACTGGGCGATAAAGCACGATCACGGGAATTTCATCTGCTTCGGCACGATCCACCCGGACAACGATAATATCGAGTATGAGCTTGAGCGGATAGCCGCCGCGGGACTGCGCGGGATAAAGCTGCACCCGGATTATCAGCAATGCTTTATGTTC
>CANRII010000139.1 GCA_947630685.1 uncultured Ruminiclostridium sp.
GTTGACGCAGTATTGGCGGAAAGATGCCCGTAAAAACCGACTTGGGTTCGACTCCCGCATGCCTAGTTATTCGTTATCCTGTAAAGCGTCGTAAGCTTCTTCACCGGTACGGATCTTTACAACATTCTCCACATCATGGACGAATATCTTACCGTCGCCGATGTTGCCGGTATAAAGCGCTTCCTTAGCCGCCTCGATGACCTTTTCAACAGGCACCTTGCAAACCACTACCTCGACCTTCATCTTAGGCAGCAGCCTTGCGTCGACGGGAACGCCACGGTAGAACTCCGTAGAGCCCTTCTGCATGCCGCAGCCCATTACATGAGTTACGGTCATACCGGTGATTCCTATCTCGGACAGCTTGTGCTTGAGTATCTCGAACTTCTCCTGATTTGCGATTATATCTACCTTGGTGATCTTTACGTCGGAAGCGGAGAACTCGCTGTCCTTCTTGCCGACATGCTGTACCACTACCGCCTTTTCTACCGGCTCCGCGGGAGTTACCGCCGTTACGGTGTCGCCGCCGCTGTAGACAGTATCGCCTGCCGGAACGAAGTCCGCGTATGCCGTGGGCAGACCGTGCTCGGTAGAGTCAAGACCCTTGACCTCTTCATGACGGGAAACTCTAAGACCGATAGTCTTTTTAATAGCAAGGAATACAAGGAACATCGTTACCGAAGCCCATGCGAGCACGGTTATCATACCGAGCGCCTGTATGCCGAGCTGCTTGAAGCCGCCGCCGTAGAACAGACCGATAACTCCGTCCTGACCTTTTCCGGTAGCGAACAGACCTACCGCGAGAGTACCCCATACACCGTTGAAGAAATGCACCGCTACAGCGCCGACCGGGTCGTCTATCTTCAGCTTGTAATCCAGCAGCCATACGCCGAATACTACCAGCAGACCGGCAACGATACCGATTATTATAGAGCCGAGCGCGTCAACGTCCGCACAGGGAGCGGTTATCGCGACCAGACCCGCAAGCGACGCGTTAAGGCACATCGAAACGTCGGGCTTGCCGTTTTTCAGCCATGTGAATATCATAGTAGTTACCGTTGCTACCGCGGGAGCGATAGTCGTGGTAAGGAATATCTGCCCCAAAAAGTCCTGATTGGAGGCTGCCGCACCGTTGAATCCGTACCAGCCGAACCAGAGTATGAACACGCCCAGAGCACCCAGCGTCATGGAGTGACCGAGTATAGCCTTAGGTTTGCCGTCCTTGGTGAATTTGCCAAGACGAGGGCCTACCATAGCCGCGCCGATAAGCGCTACCACACCGCCTACCATATGTATAGCGGTAGAACCTGCAAAATCGATAAAGCCGAGCTGTGCAAGCCAGCCGCCGCCCCAGATCCAGTGCGCCTCTATCGGGTATACTATAAGGCTGATAGCGCCGGAGTAAATGCAGTATGAAAGGAACTTCGTCCTCTCTGCCATCGCGCCGGAAACTATCGTTGCCGCCGTTGCGCAGAACACAAGGTTAAATACGAAGTTGTGCCACGGGAAATTAGCAAAATCCGTGAAGATGCCCAGCGTGGGCAGTCCTAAAAATCCGCCGAGCGCGTCCTCGCCGCACAGCAGACCGAAGCCCAGCACCGTGAATACCACCGTGCCGATACAAAAGTCCATAAGGTTTTTCATTATGATGTTGCCGGCGTTCTTCGCTCTTGTAAAGCCGGACTCCACCATCGCAAAGCCGCACTGCATAAAGAATACCAGCGCCGCTCCTATCAAGAACCACACGCCCGTCGTGCCGAACATGGTGCTGTTTACCACGTCCTGTACCGACGTCTGTGCGGCTTCCGACATTGTTGTCAAAACTGACATGTCCATAAAACAGATCCCCTTTCAAAGGTCGGTTTATTCGTTACCGCAAAGCATCGTATATATCTTTGTATCATCCCGCTTTTACGGTAAATAAAATAAACGGAGCCCGCAAATTGCTAAGCTCCGTTGCTTACATATTATATTATAATTTCCCGGTCGGGATTTGTCAATAGTTTTTTGCAAGTTTTTTATTTTAATCTTGCATTTTGTAAAAAATGTCTAACGGTTTTCGGGTTCTGAGCAAAACACTTTATGCACAATAAACATAAGAATATTCCGGTCAAGCTCTAATATTCCCAAATTCTTCAAGAAAATCGTCAAATACAGCACATTTTGAAATATAAAAAAATAATTCCGTCATTTTTATTGTCAAACTTTATTGCAGAACTTTCCTTGCATAGCTGAGCGTTATCAGTAAAAGCTAATATTGCAAGAGCGTTTTCACGGAAAGGAGCGTTAAACATGAGCAAAAACACCGGAAATAACGTAAAATGCGCCGCGATCGCTTTAACGGCCGGCGGTCTTACCTTTGCAGTCGCTAAAATGATGAGCAATACCAAAACTCAAGTCGTTAAAAAAGCGACCGGTAAAGCGATAAAAGCGATAGGTTCTGTTATAGAATCATTACAAATGTAAATAAAAAACTCCCTTAAATTGAGTTTACAAAAATTTTACCCCGTCTATCGACGGGGTAAAATTTTGGCACGCCAAGAGGGATTCGAACCCCCGACCCTTTGGTTCGTAGCCAAATACTCTATCCAGCTGAGCTATTGGCGCGTGTCGTTACAGTCATATATTTTAACACAGTTTATAAAATTTGTCAAGAGTTTTTTCAAAAACGTAAGTGCTAAAATTGTATCAGCGATAATTTTGCAAGCGCGTATATATTATTTTTTCAAATTTCACCTGATTTTCAGACTAAATTCACAATCGCCGTATTGACAGAAGGCTGTTTTTATGTTAAAATCAAAGCATAGGAATTTAGTCGATTATGGTATGGAGGTAAAGAACATGAAATCGAAAAAGTATATTCTTATTTCCGCTGTAACCGGTCTGATACTTCTTTCAGGCTGCCAATCCGGGACAGCCGGAAATTCCGGAATAGTTGTCGCCGACGGTTCAAAATACATCACCGAGCGTCAAGCTCAGTTGGAGGCGCTTACTAACTCCGGCGTTGCCGAGGCGGACGCTTCCGGCATGACGGTAAAACTTGATAATGACGACGGCAGGGTCGTTTATGACGTGGAATTTTGGTCCGGCAATACCGAATATGATTACGAGATAGACGCGGTTTCCGGCGATATAATCAAATCCGAAAAGGAAACAAAGCCCGCCGCAACCACCGCTCCGAGCAACGGCGGCAGTACCCAAGCTCAATATATAGGTGAAAATTCCGCCAAGCAAAAAGCGTTCTCCCACGCGGGAGTAAGCTCGTCGAATGTGTCGAATGTGGTCGTAAAGCTGGATAAAGACGACGGAAAAGTCCATTATGACGTAGAGTTCCGCTCCGGCAATACCGAATATGATTACGAAATAGACGCGGTTTCCGGCAATATAATCAAATCCGAAAAGGAAACAAAAACCACTACAGCTGCGAGCAACGGCGGCAGCACCCAAGCTCAATATATAGGTGAAAACTCCGCCAAGCAAAAAGCGTTCTCCCATGCGGGAGTAAGCTCGTCGAATGTGTCGAATGTTGTCGTAAAGCTGGATAAAGACGACGGAAAAGTCCATTATGATGTGGAGTTCCGCTCCGGCAATACCGAATATGATTACGAGATAGACGCGGTTTCCGGCAATATAATCAAATCCGAAAAGGAAACAAAGCCCGCCGCAGCTGCGAACAACGGAGGCAGCACACAAACTCAATACATCGGTGAAAACTCCGCCAAGCAAAAGGCGTTCTCACACGCGGGAGTAAGCTCGTCGAATGTGACGAATGTGGTCGTAAAGCTGGATAAAGACGACGGAAAAGTCCATTATGATGTAGAGTTCCGCTCCGGCAATACCGAATATGATTACGAGATAGACGCGGTTTCCGGCAATATAATCAAGTCCGAAAAGGAAACAAAGCCCGCCGCAGCTGCGAACAACGGAGGCAGCACCCAAGCTCAATACATCGGTGAAGATTCCGCCAAGCAAAAAGCGTTCTCCCATGCGGGAGTAAGCTCGTCGAATGTGTCGAATGTTGTCGTAAAGCTGGATAAGGATAACGGAAAAGTCGTTTATGATGTAGAATTCCGCTCCGGCAATACCGAATATGATTACGAGATAGACGCAACGAACGGCAATATCCTTAAATCCGAAAAAGATATAGATGATTAAACATACGCAAACCTAACCCTAACTATAAAATTCTCCGCTTTTTAGCGGGGAATTTTTTTGTATATGGGATAAGCGTGTGTCCATTTGTCAATGATGTGAGACCGTTTAATTAGAAAAAATGAAAGCTTCTGTTTGAACGAGGAGCGTAGCGA
>CANRII010000140.1 GCA_947630685.1 uncultured Ruminiclostridium sp.
AGAGGGCATGGCGAGAAATACCTCTATTCACGCGGCGGGAATAGTCATCACCCGCGAGCCGGTAACGGATTATGTCCCGCTCTACCGAACCTCCGGCGAAACGGTGACTCAGTATACAATGGGCACGTTAGAGCGGCTGGGGCTGCTTAAGATAGATTTTCTCGGACTGCGTTATTTAACGGTGATACAGGACTGCTGCAAGGCTTTACAGAAAAACGATCCCGATTTTGATATAGAAAAGATCCCGGAGGACGATCTGCCTACCTATAAAATGATGGAAAGCGGTCAGACCGAGGGCTTGTTCCAGCTGGAAAGCGGCGGCATGACGCAGCTTTTAGGCAGGATGAAGCCGCGCTCTCTCGAGGATATCACGGCGGCGATATCGCTGTACCGTCCCGGTCCTATGGATTCGATACCGCAATATCTGGAAAACCGCAAATCGCCGGAGAAAATACGCTACCGCCACCCGATACTAAAAGAGATACTTGAGGTGACAAACGGCTGTATAGTGTATCAGGAGCAGGTAATGACAATCTGCCGCAGGCTGGCGGGGTATTCTTACGGGCGCGCCGATATAGTCAGACGGGCTATGGCAAAGAAAAAATCCGATGTAATGCTGCAAGAGCGCCGGACGTTCGTCGAGGGAGCAATGAAAAACAACTGCGACGAAAAGACCGCCAATGAGATCTTTGACGACATGGTGAGCTTTGCTTCCTACGCGTTCAATAAATCCCATGCTGCCGCTTATGCGCTGCTTGCGTACAGAACGGCATATCTGCGTTGTCATTATTATAAAGAATACATGGTCGCGCTGCTTACCAGCGTAATGGACTGGAGCAGCAAGACCGCCGAGTATATAGGCGATCTGACCGAGCGCGGGGTAAAGCTGCTGCCGCCCGATGTAAATAAGAGCGTGCGTGGCTTTTCGGCCGAGCCGGAGGGCATACGCTACGGACTTATGGCGGTAAAAAATCTCGGCAGCGGGGTAATAAATACTATTATACAGGAGCGCGGCGAGCGGGAATTTACAAGTCTTAATGATTTTCTGAGGAGAATGTGCAGTCATCGCGGCTGTATGAATAAACGCGCGGCAGAATCGTTGATAAAATGCGGCGCGCTCGACCGACTTGGCAATAATCGGCGCGAAATGCTGTCGGCGTATGAAGCGATCATAGACCGCTGTTCAGGCGTGAGCAGGAACATTGAGGGTCAGCTTGATCTGTTTTCGGCTTTCGACGAGCCTAGGGTGGACGAGGTGGTTATAGCTAAAGCGGAGGAGTATCCGAAAGAGCAGCTGCTTCAGATGGAAAAGGAGATAACGGGAATTTATATTTCCGGCCACCCGTTAGATGAATACGCCGGTGTGATAAAAAAGCTGAAATGTTCTTATATTGCAAAAGCTGTGAACGATATTGACGACGGTGAAAAGATAAAGGTCATCGCGGTGGTTTCCCGCAAGCGAATGCACATCACCAAGCAGAATAAAAGCATGTGCTTTGTGACGCTGGAGGATCGCAGCGGAGAAACGGAAGCGTTACTATTCAGCAAAAATTATGAACGGTTTGGAAGCGTTATAAAAGAGGGACAGATAATGCTGTTCGACTGTACGGTGTCCGGAGAGGACGAGGGAGAGTCTAAGCTGCTGATAGACGGCGTTTCCCCGGCGCCTGCTCCCGAAAGCATGTATACGGTCTTTATAAAGCTGGAATCTCCAAACGATAAAAAGCTGTCCGGGGTGAACGCGCTGCTGAGCGCTTATAAAGGCAGCGGCAGGGCAAAGCTGTGCTATGCCGATACCCGCACCGTACAGTCTTATAACGGCGGGATAAGAGTGTGCGACGAGCTGAAAGCAAGGCTTACGGAACTGTGTGGCGGAGAAAATATTGTAATAAAACCCTGAAATTTGCGAATTTTCTCTTGACTTATTTCCCGTTTTAGAGTAAACTAATATTAAGCGACAAATAAGCGGATTTATTCCCAATCGGAAAGAAGGAAAAAATTATGAAAAAAATCGGCGTACTTACCAGCGGCGGTGACGCCCCCGGCATGAACGCGGTTATTCGTGCTGTCACCAGAGCGGGCATATTCAAAGGAATGGAAGTAGTCGGCATACGCAGAGGCTATAACGGACTTATCAACGGCGACATTGTACCTCTTGACGTTCGCAGCGTTTCGGACATCATACAAAGAGGCGGCACCGTGCTTTATACTGCGAGATGCGCGGAATTCAGATACGAAGAGGGATTGCAAAAAGCAAAGCAGACCTGTATCGACAACGGTATCGAGGGTATAGTCGTTGTCGGCGGCGACGGATCTTTCCGCGGCGCTGCGGATCTTTCCGCACGCGGTATTCTTTGCGTAGGCATTCCCGGCACGATAGACAACGATATTGCGATGTCTGAATATACGATAGGCTATGACACCGCGATGAACACCGCGATGGAAATGGTAGACAAGCTGCGCGACACCGCACATTCTCACGACCGCTGCTCGGTAGTAGAGGTAATGGGACGCAATGCCGGATATATTGCGCTCAACACCGGTATCGCCTGCGGAGCTACATATATAATCACTAAAGAAGAGCCGTTCACTATGAACGACGTATATAATAAGATAGTTGCCGGACTTCAATCCGGAAAGCATCACTTTATCATCGTCGTTGCCGAGGGTATCGGTAATTCCGAGCAGATAGCAAAGGATATTGAGAAGGAGACCGGTGTTGAAAGCCGCGCTACCATTCTCGGCCATGTGCAAAGAGGCGGCAGCCCCACCGTGCGCGACAGAGTTGCTGCAAGCCAGCTCGGTTATCACGCCGTTGAGCTTTTGTCCCGCGGTACCGGCAACCGTGTTGTCGGACTTCAGGGCAACGTAGTGGTAGACTATGATATTCAGGAAGCGCTCAAGATGCACAAGGAGTTCGATCACGAGCTTTACCGTATCGCGAGTGAAATAAACTTCTGAGTTTCTTTAAGGAACAGAAAAATCAAACAGAGTAGGAAAGCGTGCGTTAAGTGCCCTTGAGAACGGAGAGTTGTCTTAGGGACGAACATCGGCGACGATGGCGGTGGGCTTTCCGCATCTCGCTGTTGCATAAAAGTGATAACGCCATAATTATCCTTTTTCTATGTGATCGCGTGATAAAAGGAGGTAAAGTTATGGCGTTTTTTTCAATGTTCAAGCGCTCCGCACTTGAACTGAAATCGGTGCGTTCGCTTGCGGTCATCGCGTTGTTAGTAGCGGTATCGGTCGTGCTGGAATTTCTAATAATACAGCCGACTCCGGACTTGAAATTCGGCTTTTCGTTTCTGGGACTTGCCTCTATCGGCATGCTGTACGGTCCTGTAGCCGGGGCGCTGGGCGGAGTGGCGATAGACGTTCTCGGCTGGATAGTAAGACCTACCGGCTCGTTTTCGCCGATACTGACTGTTGCAACATTGGCAGAGGGTCTGATATACGGGATTTTTCTTTATCAGATGTCACCGGCAAAGTTGAATTTTGCACGCGGAGAATTCTGGAAAAGCCTTAAGCAAAACGCCGTACCCGCATTAAGGACGTTTTTTGCGAGATTTACGGTAAATGTTGTCTGCAACGTGTTCCTTAATACGATAGGTCTGTTTATACTCGGCTACATAGCGGCGGACAGATTATGGCTGAGCGTATGGACAAGGATCGGCAAGAACGCGATACTTCTGCCGTTTGAGGTACTCATACTGATACCGGTGCTGTATATCGTATATATCGCGTACCGTTCGGCATTCGGCAAAAATAAAAAAGCGGTTTGAAAAATACAGAACAAAGAAAAGGAGAAAGTCTGAAAAAATAAATTTTCCAGACTTTGCGTTTTGTGCTTTGCTGAGTACGGTCAGCAATTTTGCTTCGCAAAACCTACAAAATTTGAAAGGAGAGGCTTGCTTTGCAAGCATGGTCATAATTATGAAAAAACTCGGCTTTTTAGGCGCAGGAAACATGGGCGGCGCTATAATCAGAGGTTTGTATTCCCAAAAAGCAAATATGGAGCTTTATGTATACGAAAAGGACAGCGATAAGGCAAACGCGCTTACCGCATACGGAGTTACTCTTTGCGGCAGCGAGGGCGAGCTTGTCAAAAAGTGCGACGCGGTGCTGCTCGCGGTAAAGCCGCAGGTGCTGTCGGACGTTCTGGCGGCCGCCTCCGGAGATTTTACCCCGGACAAGCTGATAATATCCATCTGCGCGGGCGTATCCGCGGAGTTTATCCGTGCGCGTACATCACCTGACGCAAAGGTCGTG
>CANRII010000141.1 GCA_947630685.1 uncultured Ruminiclostridium sp.
TAGCCTTCTACATGAGAGTAGGTACTGCCGTACGCCGTGTTGTTAGACCCCTCGATATGGATATATCTGCCGGATACTGTGTTTGAGTCTCCTTCGACATGATCAGACTCGCAGAGCCTTGTAGTTGACCCGACCTTGCTTACCACCGCGTTTTTATGTCCCTCAACATGGTTGTATTCGCCATCGGAGGAATTGCCGCTGTAGTCGTTGAATATCTCGCTGTTCTTTTCGGTGTTGGCAAATTTACCTACCAAGTCTTCCGTCTTGTTCTGCGAGGACTCTACCTTTTTTTCGATCCGCTTTAACTTGTTGTCAGACGTCTTTTCCTGTTCTTCGTCTATACACTCAAAGCAATGCTCGGTGCGCTGAGCTAAAAGAGAAAGTCCGTCCTCGGCGGCGGATATCCTGTTTTCCAGAGTATCCCGCTTATTCGGTACAAACGACATATTAATGTTCTCCGCCAATTTCCGTTCCCTCCTCCACGTCAAAGCTAAGCGAATACAGCGTCAGCTTAGGCTTCACCGAGTCGCGCGAATTGCAGCTTACTTCTCCCTCGATACGCAGCTTTATCTTCTGACATCTTCTCGGTATGATAGGCACTATAAATATCCCGGCCGGACGCGTGTTCTTCTCGCTGTCAAAGGAATATGCCTGCGTCCATTCGTCATGATCTCCGTACTTCAGCAACACCCTGAACTTGATCCCGCCGTAAAACGTACCGCCGACGCCCATCGCCAGCTTTATTTTTGAAAAATGCCGCAGCTCGGTGTTCTCTTTGCCTATCCATCCGGTCTGTGCGTAAAACTCAACGCTGTTTTCACAAAACGCCGTGCTGTCCGTCCCGGAAAGCAGCTTCATCTGTTTTCCGCTTTCGCTCTCGCAAAACGCGTAAAGATTTCCGTTTACGTTAAATCCGCGCTGTGCGCCGGGAACGCTCTCGGTACTCCAGCAGCCGCGCAGGCAGTCAAACACTCTGGCGTTTTCGTTTTGCGTCAGCATATAGATCTTCCTGTCATCGGCACAGCCCGCCGACAAAGTCACGATATCCTCGCCCAGCGTGGCGTCCGCCTTTTGCGAGGTAGAGCCGTTATAGGCGAATATTCCCTCCGGCGCTTTATAGTAAAGCAGACCGTTCGACGTGCACAGCGAATCGTTACAGCCTTTCATTACGCCTCTGAGCTTTATGGTAGAAAGCGTGAAATTCGCCGCCTTGCTGCCGTATATCACATGCACGCAGTCCTCTTTGAAAAATAACACCTTGCCGTTATACACCGCCGACCCGGTAAAATCTCCGTCGCTGCCTACCGTCACAGTCCATGAATCGGTAGAGAGGCCTTGATAATCTCCCCAGCAAAACGGGTCTCCCAGCTTGGAACAGTATATCTCGTGCTTTTCGGAGGAACACGCCCACAGACGGTTATTATGCTCTATCACGAACTCCAGCCCGTCCGGTACATATTTGCGTATCGTCGAGTTGCTGCACATGCGAAGAAAGCGGTTCGTGTCCTGCGGCGCGTCCTCAAGATACAGATATTCGATATCGGGAAAGGTCTTGTCCGTTTCAAACATTATCGCACGCTTTCCCGAACCGACCCATGCCGTTTCGCCGCTCTCCACTATGCCCGTTACCGTCATAAAGCCGCTTCTTTCCTTTGTACCTATCGTCCACTTTGCCAGCACCTTATCGCCGGGAGAAAACGCCGTGGAATTTACCGCCGAATTATCGACCAGCAGATACATCAGCTTGTCCTTGGTGCTTTGATTTCCGGAAATGTCGCTCCAGTTCCGGTTGACCTCCGTAAGAGTACCGGTAAGCACCGAGCTTTCGTCCGCGCCTTTGGTAAAGGTAGGTTTTTCTCCGGCGGTATTGCATACAATATAATCCGGAAGTATGATAATATACGCGCCCATGCAGATAAGCCGCTTTTCACCCTCGGTAAGCTCGAGCGGGTATTTCGTGCCGTCGATATAAATACCGTCCGGTACGGTATATTGCAAAGCACCGTTTTTATAAACGCAGCCGGTCATATCGCTGTCCAGCAGGTTATACCCCTTGGGCGGAGCGCTCGACAATGCCGGGTAGTCGGAAAAGTCCATGTTGCAAAGCTCCTCCCATTCTCCCGGCGGCGTGCCGTCCGCCCTGTTTATCCCGCCGAAGCGCTCGACGCGCTGACGCTTGACGTTCAGCTCATTCAAATAAGGCAATTTCACAAAACCACCTCCTAAAATCGGATAAGATTGAGCGGTATAGGCATATGCCCCGACTGCCAGAACCTTTCAAATTCCCCGTAGACAGATTCAAACTGTCTTGCGGTGTTGTTGTATCTGCCGTATTCGGAATTTGCCGCGTCTATCTGAGCCGAAAGATACAGCACATAAAGCTCGTCGTACGGCGAGGGGGCGAACAATTCACAGCTGTCCTCGTCTTCGTCGGTCGGCGGGACAAGCTCTTTATCGCCCGGCTCATGATTGATATATATTTCGTTGTAAATTCTGCGCTCGACGTCCTTTACCCATTTCACCTTATCGTCATACGCGTATGAATTGGGCTTTAACGCGTCGGCGCGGTCTATCGCCTGTTTAATAGTCATATCACTTACCCTGCTGCACTATCAGCGAGTCTTTCCAGCCCTCGCTGCAATAGTATTCAGCCGCCTTTCTCTGCTCCTCCGCGCGATCCAGCTCCAGCTTGATATACATAGGCACCATTACCTCCACTCCCCGCTGTATCTGAAACGCGTTGCCGTTCACCGAAACGAACACGTCGTCGGTATACCTCTCATTGTCCTTGAACAGCTTGACCGGTACAAGACGGTCAAGCTCGCTGACCGGGTTTTTATTCATAAAAAATTCTCCCTTTCTTTTCCGTTAAGGTGTACCGGATATCCGGTACACCCACGGTAAAAATTATCAGTTGGCAGCCGCTTTCGCCGAATAGCCGGGCGAGCAGCTCTCTATTCTTACCAGATACTCGTCGGAAAGTATCTTGGCGGTCTTTACCGACTTCCAGCCGACGCTTGAACGCTGATTGAGCGGGTCGTCGCCGTAGCCGAGCTGCTTTATGATGTGCTGAAGTCCGCCGCCGGTGATGTCGGTCACCGCATACGCATGCGCGCCTATTACCAGCGTCGAGAACACCGCCAGCCCGTCCGGGCAGGTGCCGTCCTTGAATATCTTTGCCTCGGTGGATTTTACAAAGCGCACATTGCCTATGCAGCCTATCTCGCCTTTGAAGATGTTGTCCGGCTCGGCGTATTTGTGTACGTCTACCCACTCGCTGCTTCTCATAAGGTCGTAAGCCACATACGGGTGGATTATCGCCACATAGCTCTCGCCGTCAACGCCCTCGGCGTTCATCGCCTCAAGCGCTGCCGCCGCCTTGAACACTACATCGACGGTAAGCGCGCAGTCCGCGGTAAGCTCGCTTCTGCTCTTCACCTCCGTGCCGTCAGGCTTGGGCGCGTAAATAACGTTAGTGCCCGCGTTTATCACCTCTCTGGTGACGGTGTCCAGCGTTCTTCCCGCCTGACCGCCGAGCAGCTTGGTAGACTGCACCACGTTATTATCTATCGCGGAAAGCTCCAGCATATCCGAAAGACGGATATAGTCGCCGTACTGGTCTACCGTCGCGGTGACGGTGGATACGGTAAGGCTGTTGCCGTTAGGAGTAACGCCCTCGGTAAGCGGCGTGGTCGCCTTGGCAAGCGGGCTGTACTTTCTGAATTCTATCGACTTGCCGTTATTCTTGGGTATCGGGTACTTATCGGCGAAGCGATCATGCACCAGCTTAGGCTCCGCCACGTCGATAAGCGTGCTCTCATAAAAGGTCTTCATTTCATTGGTCAGCAGTCCGGTAGTCTGTACCGCTGTCTGGTCAAACTGTCTGAGGTCTGTTTTGATTCTCATAGTTATTTCCTTTCGTCGTAAAGTTTGTTCCTACTGGTCATGCGGCGGCAAGCTTCACAGCTTTATGCGCTCTCCGCGTTCCGCGCGGCGTATCAGCTCATTGCGCTGCTTTTTGGTAAGCGCGGCGGGCTTATGCTCCTCCGGCTCGCCGTCGGACAAAGCGCCCTCCCGCGCTCTTATCCCGCTGCGGGCAAGCTGTCCGGCGGTCATATCGTGCGAGACCTTAGCGGCGTACTCCATCGCGCTGCGCAAAAGCTCCTCCCTGTGGACAAGCTCGTA
>CANRII010000142.1 GCA_947630685.1 uncultured Ruminiclostridium sp.
GAAGAGTATAGCCAAGCTCCGACGCTTTAAGAGTATAAGAGCCGTACTTTCCGGAAACGCTGCCGACCGTTCCGTCAGGGGAATACTGTGCCTGCGCCGTGAGCGTGACCTTGGACAGCTGGCACGGCTTTATAGTAAAGGTTTTATTCACCGTGCCGGAATAATTGCCCTTGCCGGTTATCTTTACCGTTGCGGTACCTGCGGCGGTGTTCGAGGAATATGACACAGTAAAGTCCTTATCTTTTTTCAGCGTGACGCCGCTTACCTTGACTGTAGGCACAGGCTTTTGCGCCGAACCGTTAAAGGTCGCGGCGGATACGGATACGCTTGCCGAGGACAGCGATTTTTTATTTATCTTGAACGTCACCGTCTTTGAACCGGACATTCCGCTTTTTGCCTTTACCGTAACCGAGGCGGTACCGGCGTTGGTGTTATTTTTGTAGGATACCGTGTAGTTAGTGCCGGATTTATAGGTAGTCGAACCGTAGGTCACCTTTACCGCGGGCTTTTGCGCCTTGCCGGAATAGGTGACGGCGGATACCGATATTTTCGCCTTAGAAAGCGGAAGATTACTTATCTTGAATGTGACCGACTTTGTGCCGGACAATCCGCCCTTGCCCTTGATGGTGACGGTCGCGGTGCCGACCTTGGTGTTGTTTTTATATGTGACGGTATAGTCGCGGCTCAGTTTATACGTCGCGCTGTTGTAAGTTACCTTTGCCGCGGGCTTTATCGCCTTTCCGGTATAATACTGCGCCGGGACGGATATCTTCGCCTTAGACAGCGGCAGCTTATTTATCTTAAAGGTAAAGCTGCGCGTTCCGGTAAAATTAGTCTTGCCCCTTATCGTGACCGTTGCCGTGCCGACGTTGGTGTTTTTGCTGTAATAGACCGAAAAATCCGTACCGGACTTCAGCTTTTTGCCGGAAAAATACAGAGTGGGCACCGGCTTTATCGCCGAGCCGGTATAGTATCTGTTAGCGAGCTTGTCCGCCGACAGAGTGTTTATAGACACCTTGGCTATCGTGAATTTTTTGGTAACGCTGCCGGAATATTTACCCTTTCCGGTGACTGTCACCGAGGCGGTACCCGCGTTGACGTTGTTTTTATATGTAAGAAGGTAATCGGTGTTCAATTTTAAGGTCTTGCCGTTGTATTTTACCGTCACCGACGGCTTTATCGCCTTTCCGGTGTAATGCTTTAACGTTATGGCGGAAACAGTACATTTGCTTATCGAAGCGGCGTCTGCCTTTATATCCGCTATAAAGAGCGCGGCAAAAACTATAAGCAGCGCCGACATAAATACCGTCAGCGTCTTTAACAGCCTGTACATGAATATATCGCGGTATGCCTGCTTTTCCATGTCTGTTCCTCCTTTTGATTCAGATGACCTTTGTACCTTTCAGTCCGGAGCTTACCGTCATACTTCCGGTCTTTGCGTCAAATAACACCGTCCTGCCGTAATTTGAACCTATATCCTCCGCTATCAGCGGAATCCCCAGCTTTTTGAGCATATCCTTTGCGGCGGCGGAATTGCGCATTCCTATATTGCCAAGCGAGCCTATCCTGCCGAACATATCGGCTCCGCCCGCTATCTTTGCCGTTATCCGTCCTTTATCCGCGCCCATAGAGATCATATTGTCATACAGTAATCGTATCGCGGTATCGGCGAATTTAAGCAAATTATTATCGCTCGGCACTTCCTTGCTGCTTGGTAACATGAAGTGCGACATACCGGCGATCCCCGCCGAAACATCTGCAAGACAGACGCCTACGCAGCTTCCCAGCGCATAGGTGACAAGCTCATCGGGAGCGCGGCAGAGCTTAAGATCGGATATACCGACCGTTATTTTGCTCATATCATTGCTCCCAACTTTTTAAGCAGTCCGTCAAGTGTGCCCGCTGACGGGATAAACAACAACTGTGAATTTACCTTAGCGTTGCCTATCGTAAAGTCTTCTTTGATAAGCAGCACCGTATCGCTAACCTGCGCAAGCTCCACCGCAGGCACGCTCATTATCGCGCCCAGCATATCCACCGCCAGCGCCGGAACGGAAATATCCACCTTCATTCCTAAAAAATCCGCGATCGCGGTAACGTAACTGCCGCTCATTATATTCCCTACCTCGCTCAGCAGAGAAACGCTGTCCTCGTCCAGCGCGGCAAGGTCGATCCCGCTGCGGCCGGAAATGCCGCTTATCACCGCTTCGGCAAACGGCTGTTCAAACAGGTGCATCAGCATTCCGTCCAGCCCGCCGCCAAGCCTCACCATTATCCCGGCTGTCATCCGGCAAGGGTCGCCCAGCATATTTATCGCGCGGTCAAAGGTCGCAAGCTCCGTTTTCGGAACGTCCAGCGCCACCCGTTTTCCCAGCATTGCGGAAAGCGCGGTAGCCGCGTTGCCTGCGCCGATATTGCCCAGCTCTTTGAGCGTTTCCATCTGATTGTAATTGATATCCCCAAACTTACTAACCGACATCGTCCTGACCATACCGCCGCAGACCGCCTAAAAACAGCCGTTGGTATCTCTCCTTATCACAAGATTATACGTTGTCCTCAATTTAGCGCTCTGCGCACCGTTTCAACTATGCGCAGCGGCTTGAACGGCTTTACGATGAAATCCAGCGCGCCTAATCTTATCGCGTCGGCTACCATGGATTCCTGCCCCATGGCGCTGCACATGACTACCCGCGCCTCGCCGTCGTATCCGCGTATATCCCGCAGCGAATCAATGCCGTTTTGGTTCGGCATGGTTATATCCATCAGCACAAGGTCGGGTTTTTCCTTTTTGTACATCTCAAACGCAGAACACCCGTCGTCAGCCTCGATTATCCGCTCCCAACCGTTCTGTACAAGTATATTCTTAATAAACGTCCGCATGAATGCCGCGTCGTCGACTATCATTATTTTTTTGTCCATAAATTTCCCTCCGTATCCTCCGCCGTACCGCATGATACGGCTGTAAAAAGGGTGACTTACTATAACTATACACCCTTATTTTCTTCTTGTCAACAGCATAAGCGTTAAAAATCGGCATTTTTTGAGGTTTTTTAAGTTTTTTATGACATTTTACCTAAAAAAGCTGCCGCGTTTTTTAAGTTCTGCCCAAAAAGCGGCGTTTTTTAACCGGAAATTTGATTTTCTTACGATTTTCACTTGATTTATTGAGCGTTTTGGTGTATAATTATTTTGTATCTTTATACTCAAATGAAAATTGTTTGAAATTTACGGCAAAAAGCGTCGGAAAATCGCACATTACAACAGGTCTTTGCCGACATATCAAGATTATCTGCGGGGGTAAGACATGACTTCTTTCAGAATAAAAACAACGCTGTGTTATCTTATGGTGATATTCATATTAGCACCGGCGATAATAACCGCGGCTGTGGGATTTTTCAGCATGAGCGGATTTTCCTCCGGCTCGGTGTCGCAGTACGCGCGCTCGGCCGGCAAGGCTCAGTCGGAGCTGCTCAATCAATGTATAGGCCAATATGAGAATATGACCGAGCTGCTTGCCGGAAACGAAAAGGTCAAGGCGTTTGCTCAGTCGGGAATGGCGGGCGACGAGAACGAGCAGAAATTTTTAAGCTCGCTGCTGGATTCCATGACCAGCGAAGAATATGATATACGCACCATAACGGTGCTTAACACCGACGGCACGGTAATATTCGATAATTCGGGGCTGCTTTCGCCCGGCGAGTATTTTTACGGCTTTGAGGAGATGGAAAATCTCTCCGCCGGACAAACCTTTATTTCTACCGTACAGTCGCCGGAGAAATTCGACAGCGAGGTATTTTTCCTCGCGCAGCAGCTCCAGAACGATAATTCGGAGCGCATAGGGTATATCACAGTCACCGCCGGCACGGAAAAGCTTACGCAATTGCTTAACAGCACAAATTACGGTCAGCAGGGCAACGGCTATCTAATGCTCAGCGACGGCAAGGACACCGTATTTAATTTTGAGGGCGCGCAGTCCCAGCGTATAAGCGCCATAGCGGTGGGCAATCCCGATATGTCGAAAATATTTAAGTCGGAGGCGAGAGAATCCGGCACGGTATTCGACTATGAGGCGAGCGGAAATATAGGCAGCTACGGCTATATAACCGGCGTATCCAATACCAGCTGGAAGTGGGGTGGCACTCCGATTTAGGCTTCGCAAGCCACGAC
>CANRII010000143.1 GCA_947630685.1 uncultured Ruminiclostridium sp.
CCGGATTTTCATGCTGCCCTCCTGCCATAAGAGCTTTCCGCGTGATTTTAATAAGGAACGCCCCTGCCTTAATTATCATATCAAGCGCTGTATGGGCGTCTGCCGCGGAAAGATAAGCAAAGAGGAGTACGCGAGCATAATAGCCGCCGCTATGGACTATATGCGCAACGGCAGCAAGGTAAGCGTCGAGCAGATGACCGAGGAGATGAACGCCGCCGCCGAGCAGCTGGAATTTGAAAAGGCTGCGCGGCTGCGCGACCGTATCCACGCGATAGAGCGAATGAAGGACGGGCAGGGGATAATCTCGGACAAGGAGTATGACTTTGACGTTATAGGTCTGGCTCAAAACGCCGAGTTGGTCAGCGTCGCCGTGATAAAATACCGCGGCGGCAGGATCGTCGATAAGGAGAATTTCTTTCTCGGTGATGAATATGACGCGGGGCAGATGCGCTCGGACTTTTGCGTAGAGTATTATTCCAAGCGTCAGGACGAGATACCGCGCCGTATATATATCGACGAGGAGATAGAGGACGCCGAGCTGCTAGGCGAGTATTTTTCAAACCTCAGGGGTCATAAGGTCGTCCTTTCCGTGCCTAAACGCGGAGAGGGCGTATCCCGCGTTTTAATGGCGAAGCAGAACGCCGCGGAATATCTTGCGCTGAGGGTAGGCAGGACGGTAAAGGAGATAAACGCGCTGGAGGATCTGGCAAAGCTGCTGGGACTTCCTAAAACGCCGATGATAATTGAAAGCTACGATATTTCCAACATCGGCGAGGACGCGCGCGTCGGCGGAATGGTGGTGTACCGCAACGGCAGACCGTATAAAGCCGGCTACCGCAAATTTGCGATAAAATACGTGCAGGGGCAAAACGACTATGCCTGTATGCAGGAGGTATTGGAGCGCAGGCTGCGCCGCTACCTTGACGGGGACGAGGCGTTTAAGCCGCTGCCGGATCTTATACTGCTGGACGGAGGAAAAGGACATGTCAGCGCGGTAAAACAGGTGCTTACCGAGCTTAAACTGGATATACCGCTGTTCGGACTGGTAAAGGACGACAAGCACCGCACCCGCGCGATAGCCGCCGAGGGCGGTGAGATAGAGATAAAGGCGAATAAAAAGCTGTTTTCGCTGCTCACCGGCATACAGGACGAGGTGCACAGGTTCTCTATCACTTTCCAGCGCAAAAAGCATAATAAGCGCACCTATCAGCTTGAGCTTACCAAAATACCCGGTATAGGCGACGCAAAGGCTTTGGCGCTGATAAAGCGCTTTAAGACGAAGAGCGGGCTTAAAAGCGCGTCACCGGAAGAGCTTTCCGAAGCCGCAAGGATAAACGCGGCAAAGGCGCGGGAGGTCTACGATTTTATACAGGAGAATTTTTGAGATGGCGGTTTTGGTGTAAAAAATACGAAATATATATAAAAATGCGGGATTTTATAAAGGAAGATCGAAAGCCTGAAAAGTATATAATATACAGAACGGATAAAAGTAGAATTTTGCGTTTTGCCGAGTACGGTCGGCAATTTTGCTTACAAAACTCGAAAGGAGATATGCTTGCTTTGCAGGCATGATAATAAAAATGAGAGTTATTACCGGACTTGCCAAGGGCAGACGGCTGAAAGCTCCGGAGGGACTGGACGTGCGGCCTACCGCCGACGGGATAAAAGAGGCGATGTTCAGCGCGATACAGTTTGAGATAGAGGGCAGCGTGGTGCTGGACATGTTCGCCGGTACCGGACAGCTCGGGATAGAGGCGTTGAGCCGCGGCGCGAAAAAGGCGGTGTTCGTAGACAGCAGCAGGGAATCCGTCGCATATATCCGGCAGAATCTCGAACACGTCGGCTTCAGCGATAAAGCCGAGGTGATAAACATGCCGAATACCGCGTTTTTGCGCGGCAGCGCCGAAAAATTCGATATAGCGCTGCTGGATCCTCCGTATGAACGGCGATTGGTGCAGAAATCTCTTCCCGCGCTGGTCGAAATGATGACGGAGCGCGGCGTGATAATCTGCGAGCATGAAGCGGGCTTAAAGCTGCCGGAGCAGGTGGGAGATTTTGCTGTTACCAAGACAAAGCGGCATGGCAAAATAGGCGTTACCATATACCGCAGACCTCAAAACGACGATCGATAAAGGGGAAAGATATGAAACTTGCTATATATCCGGGCAGCTTTGATCCGGTGACCAACGGGCATATAGAGATAATCTCACGCGCGTCCAAATTGTTTGATAAGCTGATAGTGCTGGTGTCCGTTAATATGTTCAAACCCGCCAGCTTTACTATAGAGGAGCGCAAGGAGCTGCTGGAGGAAACGGTGGCGCACGAGGGCTTTACTAACGTAGAGGTGGACAGCTTCGACGGGCTGCTGATAGACTATTTCAATCGGCGCAAGGCGGACGTTATAGTCAGAGGACTGCGCGCGATAACCGATTTTGAATATGAATTTCAGATGGCGCAGACCAACCGTCGGCTGTGCTATAAGGCGGAAACGATATTTCTCGCGTCAAAGACCGAATACACCTATCTGTCATCGAGCATGGTAAAGCAGATAGCGACGTTCGGAGGGGATATAAGCGATTTTGTGCCGGAGTATATACTCGACCGGATAGTTAAAAGGCTTAAAAAGTAAAAGAAAGGGTGGTCAAAAATGAGCATCGACGAAATTTTAGACGCAATGGACGAAGTGCTTGACAACGCCAAGCAGATACCGTTTACCGGAGGAAAATCCACGGTAGACGTGAACGAATTTAGGGACTACATCAGCCAGGTAAGGCTGAATCTCCCCGGCGAGATAAGACAGGCGCAGGCATTGGTAAACGACCGCAAGGTCATAATCAACGACGCTCGCGCCGAGGCGGACAGCATAATCCGCAAGGCGGAGGAAAAGGCAAAGCAGATGGTAAGCGAAGAGGTGATAACCAAACAGGCGCAGCAGCGCGCACATGATATACTCACCTCCGCGCAGACTAAGGCTAAAGAGATACGCACCGCCACAAACGACTATGTAGAAAGCATGCTCAGCCGGGTGGACGAGCTGCTCGCGGATAATCTGTCCGACGTGAGAAAGACCAGAGCGTCGCTTAACAAGAGCGGCAAGGCGTAAGCGTGGGCTATAAGACCGTACAGGAGCACGCCGAGGCGTCGTTTACCGAAAAGCGCTCGGAGTTTATCGGGCGGGTATGCCACGTCGACGACGAGGAAAGCGCCGTCGCATTCATAAATAAAATACGCTCGGAAAACCGCAAGGCTACGCATAATTGCTATGCATATGTGCTCAGAGATAACAACATATCCCGCCACAGCGACGACGGAGAGCCGGGCGGCACCGCCGGCGCGCCTATTCTCGAGGTATTGCAAAAGGCCGGCGTTACCGATACGGTATGCGTCGTGACCCGCTATTTCGGGGGAATACTGCTCGGCGCGGGCGGATTGGTGCGCGCCTATTCAAAAAGCGCGTCGCTGGCATTGGATGCGGCACAGCTTGTATATATGGAGCTGTCCGACAGCATACGCGCAAAGTTTTCCTACAGCTTTTACGGAAGCGTCAGCGCGGCGATTACAGCGGCGGGAGCGATGATACGCGATACGCAATACGCCGACGAAGTGGAGATATATGCGGATATCCGTAAAGAGGACACCGACGCGCTGCTTAAAAAGCTGACGGATATATGTTCCGGCGGTATCTCGTTTGAGATACTGTCATCGGGATACCGCGAGTTTAAGTAAAAAGGATTTTTCCGCTTAGAACAGTATATAATATTATACAGCGAAAACATCAAATCAAAAAGGGAATGATACATATAAAATGAGCAAAACACCGCGTGAAGTCACGATGGACATTGAAAATATGACATTGTCAAAATACGCCTGCAAAAGCTCCGATACCATGGGCCGCGACGTGTACGAAACGCCCTGTGATATACGCACCGAGTTCCAGCGGGACCGCGACAGGATAATACACTGTAACTCTTTTCGCAGGCTGAAGCATAAGACGCAGGTGTTTCTGATACCGAAATCCGACCACTACCGCACCCGTCTGACGCATACTCTTGAGGTGGCG
>CANRII010000144.1 GCA_947630685.1 uncultured Ruminiclostridium sp.
ATCGAGTTGGTGCGGCCGCTTATCTCTATCGCGTCTATCAGCGTGTGCGGGTCGTCGTTCATCAGCACCGCGTCGGCGGTCTCTATCGCGCTGTCCGCACCCGCGCCCATTGCAACTCCTACGTCCGCCTGTGCGATGACCGGAGCGTCGTTGATACCGTCGCCTACGAAGATAACGCGCTTTTTGCCGCCGAGCCTTGCTTTTTCCCGCTCGGTTATCTCGCGCTTGTCGTCCGGCATAAGTCCGCTGTGATATTCGTCGATACCCAGCTCCTTAGCCGCCTTTGCCGCGGAGTCCTCATTGTCGCCGGTAAGCATGACGGTCTTTATTTTGCGCCGTTTAAGCTCCGCTACGGTGCTTTGCGCGCTTGGCTTTATTTTATCGGATATCGTGATACAGCCGATATATTTCCCGTCGCGAGCCGCATAAAGCGCCGTACCCGACTGCTCCGGGCAGGTTATGCCGTTTTCTAAAAGGAATTTAGCGCTGCCGCAAAGTACCACGCTGCCGTCGACCGTAGCGCGCACGCCCTTTCCGGCGATCTCTTCGCAGGAGGTGAGCCGCTTTGCGTCCACGGATTTTGCGTATGCTTCGGTCACCGATAACGCTATCGGGTGATTGGAGCTGCTTTCGGCATAGGCTGATATTTCTAACAGCTCCTGTTCGGTCAGGCCGTCGGGATAAATGCCGCTGACCTTGAATTTTCCCTCGGTAAGCGTGCCGGTCTTGTCAAACAGCACCGTCCCCGCTTTAGCGAAGGATTCGAGATAGTTGCTGCCCTTTACCAGAACGCCGCGAGAGGAAGCCTTGCCTATCCCCGCGAAATATCCCATCGGCACCGAGATTACAAGCGCGCAGGGGCAGGAGATGACAAGGAATATCAGTCCGCGCTGTACCCATGTCGCAAAGTCAAATCCGGTAAACAGCGGAGGAATGACCGCCAGCAGCACCGCAAGCCCCACCACCGCAGGGGTATAGTATTTTGCGAAAACCGTAATGAAATTTTCGGTCTTGGTCTTTTTCTGAGCCGCGTTTTCCACCGTTTCCAGCATTTTATATACCGCGGTATCGGCAAATTCCGCTGTAGTATTTACAGTAACGGTACCGGAGATATTCACGCTGCCCGCCTTTACCTCGTCGCCCTCGCTTATATCGCGCGGTATGCTTTCTCCGGTAAGCGCGGAGGTATCTACCGAGGTAGAACCGCTTAATATTATTCCGTCCAGCGGGACTTTTTCTCCGGCGCGCACCCTTATTATCGACCCGGAATGCACCTGCTCCGGCGATACCGTAACATATTCCCCGTCGCAAAGCAGCTCGGCGGATTCCGGCCGCGTCTTTATAAGCGCGTTTATGCTGCGGCGGGAACGGTTCACCGCTATGCTCTGGAACAGTTCTCCCACCGAGTAGAACAGCATTACCGCCACCGCTTCTTCGTATTCGCCGAGAATTATCGCGCCGATGCTGGCTATAAGCATAAGCGTGTTTTCATTGAAAAAGCTGCGCGCCGCGACAGCCTTTACCGCCGCGACAGCCACCTCCGCCGCGCTTATTACGTAGGCGATAAGATAGCAGGAAAGCGCGACGATATGCGGTATGCCCTCCTGCGCGATAAAATGCTCTATCACAAAACCCGCAATAAAAAATACCGCGGAAAGTATTATCTTTATTATATCCGCTTTATGGCTCTCGGGCTTGTCGGTGTAGTCTTTTTTTGCGATCACCGTAACGTCCGGCTCTATAGCCGAAACTACCTTTGATACCCTGGAAAAAAGCTCCTCCTCGCCGATATGCTCCGCTGTCACCGTAAGCTCCTTACGCATGAAATTCATCGCCGCAGAGCTGATACCGCTTTGCTTTTCCGCCGAGCTGCGTATTTTCTCCGCACAGTTGGCGCAGTCAAGTCCATCAAGAATATATTTATATTCCATCTGCCTGTTTCCTTTCGTATTTGTGTGAATAATTGAGTAAATGTTCAAATATAAGCTCAAAAAAATTTCATTCCATTATATGCTCTATGGCGTTGCCGAATACGGTGTTGACGTGTTCGTCGCTTAACATATAATATACTACCTTGCCCTGCTTTTCGGTCTTTACCAGCTCGGCGGCTCTCAGCACTCTTAACTGGTGGGAAATAGCCGATACCGTCATACCCAGCAGCGCCGCAAGGTCGCATACGCACATTTTGGAAATGGACAGCGAATAGAGTATTTTTATCCTTGTTTCGTCGCTTATCGCCTTGAAAAATACCGACAGTTTTTCAAACTGCTCTTTTTCAAGCATGCCCTCGCGCACCTTTGCCACTACCTCGTCGTGGATGATGCTCGATTTGCAAAGCTCTGTGTCCTTTTCCGGTATAGTGTTCGACATTTTAAGTCCTTTCATTTGAACAGTTGCTCAACTGTTGTTATCAGTATATCACTTTAAGCTGCGTTTGTCAATAGCAGATCGCAAATTTTTTTGAAAAAATCAACTTTTCGCCTTTGACGCGAAATATTTTTCCGCGATACAATTAAAAAACGCGGTCTTATCCTTTTCGTCCATATCGGAGGAAAATATATCGTCCAGCGTTTGCAAAGCCTCGTCCGCCTGCTCCAGCAGCTTTCTGTCCGACGCGCCCTCAAAATACAGCTTTTCGTCGGAGGAAAGCACGATGTCCGCGCCGTCCGACAATTCTTCAACGGAGGTATGCAGCAGCTGCGCCATTTTTTGGAGTATAGCTCCGCGCGGTCTGCGGCTGCCGTTTAAGTAATTAGCCAGAGCGCGATAGGTTATCCCCGCCTCGTCCGCAAACCCGGTCTTTTTGTATCCGTTTCTCTTTATCAGCACTTCCAGCTTTTTGCTAAGCAGCATTTTCCGTCCTCCCTTGCAGGTACTATAATATTATTATATCCCTATTTTTTATATATGTCAATCCAAAAAATTCTGCAAAATTTGCAAAAATTCAAAAAATATACAAAATATACAGTATATTATACATTTTTACGCATAAAAATCCTTGACAATCTGCATGAAATGTGTATAATATTCAATATAGCGTTAAAAAACAGATAAGGAGATATCACAATGGCTAAAGAGATCAAAAAGATAGTATTGGCATATTCCGGAGGACTGGACACCTCCATTATTATCCCGTGGCTGCATGAAAATTATCCCGGCAGCGAGGTCATCTGCGTTGCGGGCAACGTAGGTCAGGATTCCGAGATAGTGGGACTGGAGGAAAGGGCGAAGAAGTCCGGCGCTTCCAAGCTGTATATTGAAGATATACAGGACGAATTTGTAAACGACTTTATCTTCCCGACGTTAAAGGCGGGAGCAAAATACGAGGGCTATCTGCTGGGCACTTCCTTTGCGCGTCCTCCGATAGCTAAAAGACTGGTGGAAATAGCGCGCAAGGAGAACGCGGACGCTATCTGCCACGGCTGTACCGGCAAGGGCAACGACCAGGTACGTTTTGAGCTTACCATAAAGGCGTTAGCTCCCGAAATGGAGATAATCGCTCCCTGGAGAGTATGGGAATTCAAATCGAGAGAGCAGGAAATAGAGTACGCGCAGGCTCACGATATACCGGTAAAGCTCACCAAAGAGACCAACTATTCAAAGGATATGAACCTCTGGCATCTTTCTCACGAGGGACTGGATCTTGAAGATCCCGCCAACGAACCGATGTATGATAAAGAGGGATTTTTGGAGCTGGGAGTATCCCCCGAGCAAGCTCCCGACAAGCCTACTTATATCACAATTTCCTTTGAAAAGGGAATACCCGTTGCGCTGAACGGCGAGAAGATGGACGGCGTAAAGCTGATAAAGACGCTCAACAAGTTAGGCGGCGAGAACGGCATAGGCTTGTTCGACGTGGTAGAAAACCGTTTAGTCGGTATGAAGTCCCGCGGCGTATACGAAACTCCCGGCGGCACGATACTTTATCATGCGCACGAGGTTCTCGAAACTATCTGCCTTGACAAGGAGACCCAGCATTACAAATACGGTCTTGCACAGAAATACGCCGAC
>CANRII010000145.1 GCA_947630685.1 uncultured Ruminiclostridium sp.
GCTGTCCTACCGGTCACACGGGGAGAAAGGAAACAAAGGAATGTATAACGTAGAATTGACAAAGGAAGAGAAGGAACTAATTCAAAGTGCGCTTTACATGTTTAAAGACAAGACGCGACATTTTTCCGAATCGTCCTTTAAAACGGCGCAAATATTTATAGAGGGTGGTGATCTTAAAGAAGCGGGAAGAGCAACCGAAACGGCAAACAAGTACAGCGAAGACAGCAATAGGGCGCACGAGCTTTTTATAAAATTAGCGCTGCTGTAAGTCACCAAAAATGCGCTGTCCTATCGGCCAGACGGGGAGAGAGGAAAAGCAATGAAAGAAAAAATCATTATCAATCAATTAGAATTGACAGAAAAAGAAGCGCTAATAATACACAGATTGTTAGTCGAAAAAACTGAATACATTACTCGTAAAGCGCAAGAATTTAGAATGAATGAATCTTTCCATAAGCCGCAATTTTTAGAAGATTTTTACAAAAAAGCAGATGAAACAAAAAGCGCATTAGACAAGTGGGAAAATGCAATATTAAACGGCACGCACGTAAAAGGAGAAGATTAAAAATGAATATCACGGTAAAAGAAATGCCCACAAAAATTTTGAATCCGCTGTCCAGTGATACTACAGTTGATATCACATGTTTTGACAAATATCAAATAAAAAGGAGTGATAACAGATGTTGAAAACCTATGTCTTGTCGGCCCGTCAACGGGGCGTGCCGCAAGCGCCAATATATCGATACCGTATAACTGCCCCGTCAAGAAACGCGGCAATCTACAAATTTAATCAGCAGATGAATACAGATTTTGCAATGTGCATTATTGCTTGTATGCTGGAAAAACACACGGAAGGGGATGTTAATTATGTTATTTAAACAGTTTGTGAAAGTATTTAATTTTGGCAACATTGATGTTGTAATCTCCGACGGCAACAATTTTAAACTTACCGTATCGGGGAAAAATATCGATCTTGCGCTATCGCAATTTTATCCGCTTGCCAATCGTGAGATATCGGAAATTTCATTATCAACTGCACACGGAAAAACTGAATATTGGATTTTGCTTAAGAACCTCACAGAATACGAACGTACCCCAAAAATTAAAGATATTGTAAAAACTTGCCAGTTTTTCAATGAACGCACAAAATTTATCATTAAGGCTAAAAACGGATACCGTTCCCTTAATGATTACACATGCGATTACATAAGTGCGGCGCGAATGTCACACCCTGTTTTTAGTGTAGAGTATGACAGGGTGTGCAATCACGCACGGATCACAGCAGAATACACAAGTGAGGTATAATGATGGCAAAACGTAAAAAGACAACCTATGTATCCGATTATGTGCGCGCACTTTATAAGAGGGAGCGCGAACGCGTACAGAAAACTGTGCGACGGTATAAGAAGAAGGGTTACACAGTAGACGTAGATGTGCCAAAAATTCCGCAAACAGTCACCTTTGAGGCGGTGAGGGAATTGCGGAACATATCACTTGACGAGATAAAAGAAAATACATATGTTGATGTAAACCCTGAAACATATCAGCGCACGAACGTTTACGGGGAGATTAAAATATATAAGCCAAAGGGCGCGGCAAAGATCCCCAATGAAACAAATATTTCGATCGATCAATTTATAGACTTAATAAAAGACTATCCGGAACGCGCGCGCGGAATGGCTGAAAAGTGGTTACAAAAGCTCATAAATACGCAAGGCATAGAGGCGGCGTCAGAGGTGCTAGCGTATGGTTTGGAACACGATAAATTTTTATCGCCAAAAAAGGTATGGAGTGACCAGAAAAATGGTTACCCTGTTTTAGCGGAAAATCTTGCGCAAATGTCTAAATATTTAGACTTATCCGGTGGAGAATATAACCAAATTTTTTCAGAAATTGAAGAAGAGTACGGAACAGATTTTGGCTTTTATTTTGATTAAAAGAAGGGAGAACAACCTGTTGTTATGCCATCAATCAAAAAATCCCGCTTGTTTGCGGCTGATTTTGAAACAGTAACCTATAAAGGAATCACGGAAACAGAAGTGTGGGCGGCGGGGATTGCGGAACTGTACACAGAAAATGTTTACATTTACAACAGCATAAACGGATTTTTTGATTATCTATACAGTTTGCAATGCGGTTGCGTGGTATGGTTTCACAATTTGCGTTTTGACGGCAGTTTTATATTAAACCGGATTTTACGAGATGGTTATATGTGGAACAATGGAAAGTTAACAGAAATGCCGCCGCGCACTTTTAAAGCGTTGATATCGGACGATCAGCGTTATTACAGCATAACAATAAAAAAAGACTCACACAGCATTATCGAATTTAGGGACAGTGTAAAACTAATGCCTTTTAAATTAAAGGATATCGCGTACGCCTTCAAAACAAAACATAAAAAACTTGAGATGGAATACACGGGAAAACGAAAAGCTGGCGGATACATAGCCCCAGATGAGGAGCGGTATTTGAAAAATGATGTGCTTGTGCTGAAAGAAGCGCTTGAATTTATGTTACAAGCCGGAAACGACAAGCTAACGATAGGCTCGTGCTGTGTAGCGAATTTTAAAGAAATTTTGCGATCAAGTACATCTGTGCATTTGGATTATAAGGAAATATACCCAGATTTAAAAACGGAAACACTGTCTAAAGTATCCGGCGCAGAAAATCAGTATGAGTACATCATGCGGGCCTATCGCGGCGGCTGGTGCTATCTGCTGGATAAATACGCGGATACATTTGTAGAGGGCGGAAACACGTATGATGTAAACAGCTTATACCCGTCTGTAATGCACAGCGACAGTGGAAATTATTATCCGGTTGGGGCTGGGAAAATTTACTATGGTGGGATCCCGGACATATGTAAACAAGAGGGCATGTGCTGGTATGTGCGTATACGCTGCCGGTTTTATCTAAAACCCGGACACGTTCCCACGATACAGGTAAAACGCGATCAGCACTACAGCGCAACAGAATGGTTAAAAACGTCAGATATCAAATACCGCGGGAAATATTACAGCCGATACAAGGATATAAACGGGGAAATCGTAGAGGCGAAACCAACACTAACCTTATATATGACAGATTTTGAATTGCTGATGAATCACTATGCCGTAAAAGATTTAGAGATTTTAGATTGTATTTATTTTTACGGAATGAAAGGAATTTTTGACGAATATATAAACCGCTACATGAAAATAAAGCAGGAATCAACTGGTGCAATGCGCACAGAGGCAAAATTATTTTTGAATACTTTGTACGGGAAACTGGCAACGTCTGATAACGGTTCATACCTAATCCCAAAGCTGGAAGATGGTAAATTGACTTATGATCTTGTCACAGAGAACGAAAAACCTACAATGAACATAGCACAAGGCGCGGCGGTGACAGCATATGCACGGTATTTTACGATCACACACGCACAACAGAATTACGCTGATTTTATTTATGCGGACACGGACAGTCTGCATATGAGGGAAAATAAAAACGGATATAAAAACATACGCGAGCATGAAAGCGCGTTGTTGTGCTGGAAGCATGAGGGAACGTGGGCAAGGGCAAAATTTATCAGGCAGAAAACCTACGCGGAATTTATCACCCACGAAAACGGAAAACGCGTTACACCGTATTGGGAAATAAAGTGTGCCGGAATGCCTGATGTGTGCAAGAGAAATTTTTTAGACATGCACCCAATAACAGATTTTAAATACGGCTTGCAGGTACCGGGAAAATTGGTGCCACGGCAGATCGTAGGCGGCGTCGTGCTGGAAGAGACAAGTTTTACGCTAAAAAAGCCGAAAACATATTGACATTCAGCGCGAAACCGTTTATAATAAAACTAGGGTCGCCACACCCTAAAAACAAAAATGAAAGAGAGGTAAAAAAACAAAATGGCAAAAGTGATCACGCGCA
>CANRII010000146.1 GCA_947630685.1 uncultured Ruminiclostridium sp.
GGCTTAGGGTGAGCTTTCGCACGCAAAACGCGGTGCTGTCCATGCTGATAGAGCGGTTCTGGCGTATTTTTGCCGCCGCCGAGGCAAAATATCTTCCGGAGAATATCAACGTAAAATATACGCTTGAGGACGGGCGCTTTACAAGAACTTTGCACTCCCCCGTTACACGCGACGGACAAAAGATCAACGCGGAGGACGCGGCAAGGGCGATAGCCGATTATGTGGGATTTATCGACCGGCAGATAAAGACGTTTTTTGACAACGCGGAAGACGAGGCACACGCCGCAGCGCTTATCGACGCGGATTACCGCAGCAGAATAAAGACTGCGGATATATTGGTTTAGGAACTGTATATAAAGAAAGGATGATGTTGTATGTTAAGCACAAACAAGCTTACTCAAAAATCCATCGAGGCGGTGGAAAGAGCGCAGAACATGGCGGTGGAATATCAGAACATGAACATCGACCAGCAACACCTGCTTTATTCCCTGCTGGACGACGAAGAGGGACTTATACCGCAATTGATGAAGAAAATGGAGGTAGATTCAAACGCGCTTAAAAGCGCCGCAGGGCAAAGCGTTTCAGCGCTCTCGAAAGTAACCGGTTCGGGACGCGAGCCGGATAAAGTCTACATCTCGCAGGAGCTGGACAAAGCGCTTACCGCTGCGTAGCAGCAGGCGGGCAAGATGGGCGACGAGTACATCTCGGTGGAGCATTTGTTTTTAGGATTGCTGCAAAAGCCCAATTCCGCGCTTAGCTCGATTTTTAGGGAGCTCGGCATAACCGAAAGCGATTTTCTCAAAGCTTTGGAGCAGGTGCGCGGCGACGTGAGGGTGACGGGTCAGAATCCGGAGGAGACCTACGACGTTCTTAAAAAGTACGGTCAGGAGCTTACCGACCTTGCGCGGCAGAACAAGCTGGATCCGGTGATAGGCAGGGACGCGGAGATAAGGAACGTTATCCGCATACTTTCCCGTAAGACTAAAAACAATCCGGTGCTTATCGGCGAACCCGGCGTCGGCAAGACCGCGATAGCGGAGGGGCTTGCGCAGAGGATAGTCCACGGCGACGTGCCGGAAAATCTTAAAGAGCGCAGGATATTCTCGCTGGATATGGGCGCGCTGGTCGCGGGCGCAAAGTACCGCGGCGAGTTTGAGGAACGACTGAAAGCGGTATTGCAGGCGATAAAAAAATCCAACGGCGAAATAATACTTTTCATCGACGAGCTGCACACGATAGTCGGCGCGGGCAAGACCGACGGAGCTATGGACGCGGGCAACCTGTTAAAGCCGCTGCTTGCGCGGGGCGAGCTGCATTGTATAGGCGCGACCACCTTGAACGAATACCGGCTGTATATCGAAAAGGACACGGCTTTGGAGCGGCGTTTCCAACCGGTCACGGTGGACGAGCCGAGCGTAGAGGATACCGTTTCGGTATTGAGAGGACTTAAGGAGCGGTACGAGGTCTTCCACGGCGTGAAGATACAGGACAACGCGCTTATCGCGGCGGCGGTGCTTTCCGACAGGTATATTTCCGACCGTTTTCTGCCGGATAAAGCCATAGACCTTGTGGACGAGGCTTGCGCGCTGATAAAGACCGAGATGGAATCCATGCCGTCGGAGCTGGACGACATACGCCGCAGGATAATGCAGCACGAGATAGAAGAAGCGGCGCTTAAAAAGGAAACGGATAAAATTTCCGCCGAGCATTTGGAGCAGGTGCAAAAAGAGCTTTCCGAAATGCGGGCGGAATTTGACGAGATGAAAGCCAAGTGGGAAAACGAAAAATCCGCCATTTCCAAGGTGCAAAAGCTGCGCGAGGAGATAGAGCAGACCAACATTTTAATATCGCAGGCGGAAAGAGGATACGACCTTAACAAGGCGGCCGAGCTTAAATACGGCAAGCTGCCGCAATTGCAAAAGCAATTGGAGCAGGAGGAAAGCGTTGCGGAAAGCTCCAAGGCTCATACTCTGCTGCGCGACAAGGTCACCGACGAGGAGATAGCAAGGATAATCTGCCGCTGGACGGGAATACCGGTAGCCAAACTGATGGAGGGCGAACGGGAAAAGCTGCTCGGCATGGAGGATATCCTGCACAAACGCGTTATCGGTCAGGACGAAGCGGTAGAAAAGGTGAGCGAGGCGATACTCCGCTCGCGCGCGGGGATAGCCAACCCCGACCGTCCGATAGGTTCGTTTTTGTTCTTAGGTCCTACCGGCGTAGGCAAGACCGAGCTCGCGAAAGCGCTTGCCGAGGCGCTGTTCGACGATGAAAAAAACATGGTCAGGATAGATATGTCCGAGTATATGGAGAAATTCAGCGTAAGCCGCCTTATCGGAGCGCCTCCCGGATACGTCGGATACGACCAGGGCGGACAACTTACCGAGGCGGTAAGGAGAAAGCCGTATTCCGTTATCCTTCTCGACGAGGTGGAAAAGGCGCACCCCGACGTTTTCAACATCCTGCTACAAGTACTGGACGACGGCAGGATAACCGATTCACAGGGTCGAACCGTGGACTTTAAGAACACGATAATAATCATGACGTCAAACCTCGGTTCTCCCTATATTCTGGAGGGAATAAACGAAAACGGCGAAATATCCGATACCGCACGCGAGCAGGTGGACAGTCTGCTGAAAAGCCAGTTCCGTCCGGAATTTCTCAACCGTCTGGACGAGATAGTGTTCTACAAGCCGCTTACCAAAAAGAATATTCTCGGTATCGTCGATCTTATGCTTGCCGAGCTTAAGAGCAGGCTTGCGGATAAGCAGATAGAGCTTGAGGTGACCGACGCCGCGAAAGATTATATCATCGACGGCGGCTTTGACCCGAATTACGGCGCGCGTCCGCTCAAGAGATTTTTGCAAAGCAAGGTGGAAACGCTGATCGCACGAAAGCTCATCGCGGACGATATCCCTCCCCAAACTACGCTTACCGTGGATTTTAATGGGAACATGCTTACAGTAAGGTAAAACAACTGCGCGGCACATTACTGCCGCGCGGTTTTTATGTCGTTTCCCCATATTGACACCATCTTAATAATATGTTAAACTAAAGAAAAGAATCGGAGGAAAATCATGAAGATAGTTGTAATAGACGCGCAGGGCGGCGGGATAGGCAGGCAGCTTGTCACGGCGATAAAGCAGAATATCCCCGACGCCGAGGTAACGGCGATAGGTACAAACAGCACGGCGACTTTAGCTATGCTCAAAGCCGGAGCCGACGGAGCCGCTACCGGAGAAAACGCGGTGATCGTCGGCTGCCGCACCGCCGATATAATAACGGGGCCGATAGGGATAACGATAGCGGATTCCATGCTGGGCGAGGTCACGCCGAAAATGGCGCTTGCCGTGGCTCAAAGTCTGGCTGTAAGGATACTTATACCGTTCAGCCATTGCAACAACATTATAGTGGGAATATCCGACAGCAGCGTCGGACGGCTGATACAAAACGCGGTGGACGAAATAATCAAAGCGGCTCACAAAAGCTCTTGACAAATTTTACATACTGTGCTAAAATAAATATGAAATACACGATATGAAGTCGTGAAAAAATGCAGAACGCGTAAAAAATAAGCTTTACAGGTATGCTATGAAGGCGTGCGATTCTCAGAGGAGAAGCGTATGCCTTTTTATGTTAAAAGGAGGAATTACAATGGCATGCTTTATCGTACCCGCCGCAGAGGCGATAGTTACCACCATCGCTGCAAGAGCCGCAAAGAAGAAAGAAGCGGTGCTTGACGCTAATACTATTACAGATGAAAAGCCGCGCTTTTCGGATAAGCTGCATTGGCTTTCAAACATGCTGTGGGGAGGCTCAGCGCTGCTGATGTTCGAGCATATCTGGCACGGCGAGGTAGTGCCGTGGGCTCCGTTCCTTACTGCG
>CANRII010000147.1 GCA_947630685.1 uncultured Ruminiclostridium sp.
GCAAAAAATGCTGGCTCACTTTCCAGGAATATTTTGAGCGCACCAACGGCAAGCCGGAGCGCTGGGGCAAACCGTTCGCGGCTCTGCTCGGCGCATACGACGCACAGACCGCGCTCGGAAATGCCGCGATAGGCGGTAAGGACTCCATGTCCGGTACGTTTGAGGATATCGATGTGCCGCCGACGTTGGTATCGTTTGCGGTCTGCACCGCTAAGACGGATAACATAATATCGGCGGAATTTAAGCTGCCGTACAGCGGTATCTACTATATCGCACCGAAATATAAGGACAACGGAATGCCGGATTACGACAGCGTTAAAAAGGTGTTCGCCGTCGTTGAAAAGGCGATAGCTCAGAAAAAGGCGCTGTCGGTATGGGCGGTGGCCGCGGGCGGCGTCGCAGAGGGCGTTTTCAAAATGGCGCTTGGCAACAGGATAGGCGCTCAGCTTGACGAGCTTTCCGACGAGCTGCTGTTCGGCAAATGCCCCGGCGCGTTCGTAATAGAGGCAAATCACCCGATAGAGGGCGCGCTTAAAATAGGCGAAACGGTGGAGGATTACACCATAACCTGCGGCGACGTAAAGCTGGATATTTCAAAGCTGGAAAAGAAATACGACGAGGTGCTGGAGCCGATATTCAAGAACGCTCTTCCCGAAGAGCCGGCGCCGGAGGAAATAAAGTACGACAAGGGCTGCGAGCTGCTTAATGACCGCACGCCGCGAGGCATAGCAAAGCCCAAAGTGCTTATACCGGTATTCCCCGGAACTAACTGCGAATACGATACCGCCGCCGCGTTTGAAAGATACGGCGGAGAGGCGGAGATATTCGTTGTGCGCAATCTGACCGCCTCGGCTATGGAGGAAAGCGTGGAGGCGTTCGCTAAGAAAATAGCCGAATGCCAGATGATAGCTATTCCCGGAGGCTTCAGCGGCGGCGACGAGCCGGAGGGCTCCGCAAAGTTTATCAACGCGTTCTTCCGCAATCCGCGCATAAAGGACGCGGCGGAGGAATTGCTTTACGCCCGCGACGGATTGATGATAGGTATTTGCAACGGCTTTCAGGCGCTGATAAAGCTCGGGCTTGTGCCGTACGGAAAGATAGTGCCCATGACCGCCGACAGCCCCACACTTACTTATAACCGCATAGGTCGCCACCAGTCGCAGCTTACGCTTACCAAGATCTGCACGAACAGATCTCCGTGGCTGATGCACTGCAAGGTGGGCGAGGTGTATAATATACCTATCTCCCACGGCGAGGGCAGATTTGTCGCGAGCGACGAGGTGATAAAAGGACTTATCGAAAACGGACAGGTCGCTACACAGTACGTCGATCTTGACGGCAAGCCGTCTATGGAGCTTGCTTATAACCCCAACAGCTCGATGTACGCGATAGAGGGTATAATTTCTCCCGACGGCCGCGTGCTCGGCAAAATGGGACACAGCGAGCGTATCTCGGACGGCACCTGCATAAACGTAGACGGTAAAAAAGATCAATTGCTGTTCAAAGGCGGCGTAGATTACTTCAAATAATAATCATAAAAAGCAAGGTATCAAAGCCTTGCTTTTTTTGCGTAAAAATCACCAAAAAAACCGACTTTTTCGCTATAGCACAGTCAAAATTAACAAAAAATTTCTTGAAATATTAATAATCGATAACTTTCAATTGACACCAACGTTCAAATACTATATAATATTGACAAGTGCAGAATTTGACGTTTTTACGGATGGGAGGGATAATTACGGAGCATCTCGGTATAGAACATTGGCTGTTTGTTTTTTCGATATATTGTATACTCGGCTGGATGCAGGAATCCGCGATAGAGTCGCTTTATCACAAGCGCCCTATCAACCGCGGCTTTCTTAAAGGACCGTATATCCCCATCTACGGCGTGGGCGGGATACTGCTGCTGTTCATCTGCGCGCCGTTCAGGAATGATCCGGTGCTGGTATTTTTAGTCGCGCTGGTATCCTGTACCATACTGGAATACTTTACCGGCTGGCTTATGGAAACCTTTTTCGGAAAGCAATTCTGGGATTACAGCATGTTAAAGCTCACCTACAAGAACCGTATATCGCTGTTATCTTCGCTGTTCTGGGGAGTTATGGGCTTATTTGTGACTTATATCGTTTCGGACGCGACCGCGTTTGTACTCGGTAAGCTGCCGCACCAGTTCATTTCCTTTGCCGCGGTAATTATACCGCTGTTCATGACCATTGATTTTCTTATCACGGTCAAAAAACAGATAGACACCGAAAAGATAGGCAAGACCTTCCGCCTTGCTAATATCGGCTCGCATATCAATTTTATTTCCCGTCGTTTCGGACACAACGACAAAGACGGTGACGACGATGAATAATACGATAGTGCTTTCCGAGGACGATAAGAAATTTATACTTACCGCGCGTGAATTATTAGAGGACGACCGCGTAATGCTTATGCGGCGGTTTGTCCAGCACGGAAACGTTTCCTGCTATGAGCATTGCCTTATGGTGGCGCTGTACAGCTATCTTTACGCAAAGCATCTTCATATAAAGATAAACGTAGAGGCGCTGGTAAGAGGGGCGCTGCTGCATGACTTCTTTCTGTACGACTGGCACGAAAACGCGTTCACCCCGGACGGACTGCACGGCTTTTCCCACCCTTACACCGCGTTGAAAAACGCCTGCCGGTTCTTTAATCTCACCGAGCGCGAGAGAAATATCATATACTGTCATATGTGGCCGCTTACTCCTTTGCAGGTGCCGCAATATCCCGAGGCGTGGCTGGTATGCTTAGCGGATAAATATTGCTCGCTGAAAGAAACCTTATTAAAAGACCCGTATAAATAATAAACAGCTCCGATTTAGCCGGAGCTGTTATTTTATGTATTTATCATTTAGAGCGCGGCAAAGCCGTTTTTAAGATCGTCGATTATATCGTCGATATGCTCGGTACCTATCGAAAGGCGTATGGTGTTGGGGTTTATTCCCGACGCTTTCAGCTCTTCCTCGGTCATCTGAGAATGGGTGGTAGTAGCGGGGTGTATCACCAGAGATTTTACGTCCGCTACATTTGCCAGCAGGGAGAATATTTTAAGATTGTCGATGAATTTATGCGCTTCGGCCTGACCGCCCTTGATATCAAAGGTGAATATGCTGCCGCCGCCGTTGGGGAAGTATTTTTGATACAGCGCGTGGTCGGGATGATCCGGCAGGGACGGATGATTTACCTTTTCTACCTGGGGGTGCGACGCGAGAAATTCCACTACCTTTTTGGTATTCTCGGCGTGACGGTCAAGTCTTAACGACAGCGTTTCAACGCCCTGGAGCAATAGGAACGCGTTGAACGGCGAGATGGTAGCGCCGGTATCTCTCAGTAAGATCGCGCGTATGTAGGTGACGAATGCCGCCGGTCCTACCGCGTCAGCAAAGGAAACTCCGTGATAGCTGGGGTTCGGGGAGGCGATAGGCGCGTATCTTCCGCTTGCTTTCCAGTCGAATTTGCCGGAATCCACTATTATACCGCCGAGCGTTGTGCCGTGTCCGCCGATAAACTTGGTCGCGGAGTGTACCACGATATCCGCGCCGTGTTCGATAGGACGGATAAGATAAGGCGTTCCGAAAGTATTGTCTATCACTACCGGCAGACCGTGCTTGTGCGCTATCTCTGATATCGCGTCGATGTCGGGAATATCGCTGTTCGGGTTGCCGAGCGTTTCAATAAATATCGCTTTGGTGTTGGGCTGAATAGCGCCCTCTACCTCGGCAAGGTCATGTGCTACACTGTAAGGGATGCTGTGGATTGGTTATCGCCCCCTACCGCGAGACGGTTCTGGAAAGG
>CANRII010000148.1 GCA_947630685.1 uncultured Ruminiclostridium sp.
ACATGCTGCTGCTGGGAAACGTAGGGCACGAGCCTTGCAGCATAATCGGCGACCCGTACGGCAAGGACGATAATTTCCGATATTTAAGAACGCTTAAGGAAACGAAACAATACGCGGGCGAAATGACGCAGGAATGGTACGACAACGTTCTTGCGGCATATAACGCATATATCAGCGATCCCGCCAATCTCAAGACCGACGAGGAGATAGAGCAGCTCAAAGAAAAGTGGCGCGCCGACGGTTACAGCGAAGAAGAGATAGAAGCTATGCAAAAAGACCGGTATTATATCAGTAAGGATTTTTACACCTTTCCCGAGGAGAGAGTTTTAGTAGAAGTAAATATGATGTTCGGCTTGATGCAGACCGATCCCGATGAATTTATCCCTTATTCCGAGCGAATGGCGGAATACGCAAAGCTTGCCGACAGCTACCGCGAGGATTATCCCGGTGAAAAGGGAGAGGCATTCGCAAAGCTGGTCGGGGATATGTATACCGATCTTTCAGAGAACGTCACATGGTACTATGATTACGATACCGGCTGGTGGAATTACAGAGGGATACACCGTCTGTTCCCGATGTTTGTGGGGCTAATGCTGGTGATAGCGTTGTCGCCGCTGTTCACCCTTGACCGTGCGCGCGGCACCGAAAGCGTGATAGCCTGCTCGCGCCATGGCGGAGGAAAGCTGACCCGTCATAAGATCTGCGCCGGATTTATCTTTGCGGCGGGGATATGGGCGTTAATGGAGCTTATCGCGTTTATTTATACCGCCGCGGTGTTCGGCCTTGACGGAGCGGAAACGATGATACAACTTGATCTGCCGAGGGTGCCGTATATGCTTGATCAATTGCAGGCGACCGGACTTGTCGTTTTGACTTCCTTTGTCGGAGCGATGACGTCGTCGGCTATGATAATGCTTGTGGGCGCTGTATGCAGGGGGCAGTATGTCACGCTGATAGTTTCCGGCGTGCTTACCCTGATACCGTCGGTGGGGCTGGTGTATATCTACCTGTTCGGCGAGGACAGCTTCATGGAGAGAGTGCTTGACTTTTTCCCGCCGAGAATGCTGGCTTCCGTTACGGAATGGGAAAGATTCGACCCTGTGTATATCTTCGGAAATGCGCTGCCTATGCAGTATCTTTTGATACCCGTAGCGCTGGCGGCAGGCGTTATAATGACCGCAGGCTGTTATATTTCCCATAAGAACAGACGCCCCGCGGCTTGATGTTTCGGCTTTATAAAACCCGAAAGGAGCGATGTTTAATAGTTATGAGAATATATAAATATGAACTTAAAAAGCTGTTTTTGTCGCGGCTTACCCTCGGAGTGCTTATTTTGGCATTGCTGACCGATATATTCATGATACTTTTCGGATACGGGGGAATAATCTCGTGGCTGTCATACAAAGACGACCACTTATTGGAAAGGGACAGCGTCCACGCGATAGCGGGCGCGGCCAGCGATGAAACGGTAGAGAATATAGATAAGCAGATGGAGGAATTTTCGCTGCGCCCCGAAAATATGCTTACCGACGAGCAGGTAGAGCAGGCGGCGCAAAAGGCTCTGGATGAATTTATCGACAATTACAAGCAGGGCTTTTATCCGGATATGACTGAGGAGGAGTACAGCGAGCGCGCTGATATTTCCTTTTTTATCGACAGATACAACGACCCTTACGAGCGCATGACCGCCGCCGCAAGAGAAAGCTATGAATGGCAGTCCATGATAGAACAGCGAAACGCCGTTGTTACCGCGCTTTCGGAACGTAAAGCGGTCATCAATACCTTTAATGAAAAAATATCCGATACAGACGGCGCGGTAAAAGCTCGGTTGGAAAAGCTGTATGCCGATTTTCTTGCTCACGAATATGTAACGGATTATGACAAGGGATGGGAATATTTTTTGTCAACTGCGCATGACACGCTTGCTCCGCTTCTGGGAATGGTAATAATCATCGGCATTTCCTCGCTGTTTGCGATAGAAAGGATAAGGCATACAGATTCATTGATACTGTCGTCGCGGTATGGAAAGAGCCGCGCGGTGATTGCAAAGGTGCTTGCCGGTTTTACTTATACGGCGGTAATGTGGCTGCTGTTCGAGCTGGTAAACGCGGTGATGATCTTCTCGGTGTACGGATCTTACGGAGCAAACAGCGCTTACGGCATGCTGTCATTGCCTTATTACATGACAAATCTGCAAATGACGTTTTGCCATCTCGGAATATCGCTTCTGGCAGCGCTTTATCTTTGCGGTATAGTAATGTTTATCTCAACGCTTTCCAAAAGCCGCATAGCAGCCTTTGTAATAGGCGCGGTGCTGCTGATACAGCCGTTTATCATGCTGCTCGGCGAGGTCGAGCCGATAAGAGTCGTCTCCGTTCTTATGCCCGGCGGAATGCTTACCGGCAGCGCCGGCAGCGGCGGCTTTGCGAATTTGTATGACATCTTCGGCTTTATCATGACCGATGATCTTGCGATCATCCTTATCGCGGCGGCGATATTTTTGATAACGTCGACGCTGTCGTTTGTCGTTTTCCGCCGCTGGCAGGTGAAAAATTAAACTGCGCGGCGATAGAGAAACGGATAATAAAATGCTCCTACGAAATCTGATCGTAGGAGTGTTTTTATTGCAGCTTTTTTCTGCTAAAAGCGGAATATTCTCCGCCCAAAATCTGAGGTGCGGTAGACAAAGAAAGACCTATCTGAAAACCTCTTTTTTTAACATGCCTATTGTATCATAACA
This sequence comes from uncultured Ruminiclostridium sp., assembly GCA_947630685.1. GTDB lineage: Bacteria > Bacillota > Clostridia > Oscillospirales > Ruminococcaceae > Ruminiclostridium_E. The sequence goes on from CANRII010000148.1 coordinate 2,741, forward strand.
GCCAAAGCTTACCTAAACCATTTTTTAGGCAGGCTCAGCTCATGCTTTTTTTCGCTTAGGGTGAATTCGGTCAAGGCTGACATTGCAGCTCACTCTGCAATGATCCACTCTGTCAAATGTGGGCATAACAGGCACACCGCAGCCGAGGCTCTGCTTAAGTCCGACGATTTTATCGTTGATTTGATGTCGGACAAGGATTTTGCACAGAAATTCGGCAACTCAAAAATTCTATGTGCATGAGATCTTGACACAAAATAAAGAAGATATACCGTTCAAGACCGGGAACGCAAGTCAAACTCACGTTGCCCCCGGCGGTACATCTTCATTAAAAATATACTACAAAAAATCTCAGATGTCAATACCCAAAATCAAAAGAATTCGACAGGCGGCAAAAAATTCTCTATCACCGAAAATATGACCGAGGATGAACGGTATAATGAGCTAAAGGATAAAACTATAAAATAAACGGGATGTATTATTTAGCGGAAGCAGTTCCTGATAGTAAAGCAAAAGAATTGCGAATAATAACAGCTTACATAAATAAAGAAGGAGAATATCAAATGCCAGATGCCAAAGCCCCCAGCTTTACGTCCGGAAACGAGGTTGAGTTATCTCCTTCTATTAGCAATATATCACAATCTTCCGAAAATGTCAATACCCAAAATCAAAAGAATTCGACAGGGAGAATTTTAATGGTAATTTTATCAATAAGTCCATTTGAATTTAGATGGTACACCAAAAAGCAAGTATATATCGGAATATTTGTTTAGAAATTCAAGGGCAAACAAACGGTTTGTATTTAAGCGTTGTTTTAACAAAAATAAAAGAACCAGCCGTCTTAAAAGAGGCGGTCGAAACGGAAAATCCGAACGAGCACACTCTTCTGGTAGCTGATTCTAATATAAATATAACACAACTTTTTGCATATGTCAACCCCTTACGCTTATACAGAAATGATGGGCTGTAGTGTTACAATAGATGTGAGACCGAAAGATAAAAAAGACAAGGAAAAAGTGATCGATTTCTGTTAGAATAAAAT
>CANRII010000149.1 GCA_947630685.1 uncultured Ruminiclostridium sp.
GCTTATGCTGTCATGCGCGGCGTTGGGAGTGCTGCTGCTGCTTTTGCTTACGGCATTCAAGCAGATGTTCTTGCTTACCCCCACCGTGCTGACTATATACAATATCGCGGCGGCCGCTGTTGTGGTCATCGCGCAGAAGACAAAAAAGTACTGATGACCTTGTAAAGGAGGCGCGCTATGGAGCGTTATTTCGGAGAAAAGACGCCAAAGCTGGGCTTCGGCCTTATGAGATTGCCGAAGGACAGCAACGGAAAGATAGACGTTGAGCATACCAAGCGTATGGTCGATATGTTCATGCAGGCGGGGCAAACCTATTTTGATACCGCGTATGTTTACGACGGAGGCGACTCCGAGCGCGCGGCAAAGGCGGCGCTGGTAGACCGTTATCCCAGAGAGAGCTATACTCTTGCCACCAAGGTAAACGCGTGGTACGGCGAAGCTCCCACCGCGGAAAAGGTAAAGCAGCAGTTTTTCACTTCGCTTGAGCGCACCGGCGCGGGCTATTTCGATTATTATCTTTTGCACGCATTGCAAACAGGAAATTACAAGCTGTATGAGGATTTCGGTATCTGGGATTTTGTCAAGGAGCAAAAGGAAAAGGGACTTATAAAGCATTGGGGATTTTCTTTCCATTCCTCTCCCGATGTGCTGGATATGATACTTACGGAGCATCCCGACGCTGAATTTGTACAGCTTCAGCTTAATTACGCCGACTGGGAGAATCCTGACGTTACCTCTCGTGCGAATTATGAAATGGCGAGAAAGCACGGCAAGTCCATCGTCGTAATGGAGCCGGTAAAGGGCGGCGCGCTGGCAAATCCTCCCGCCGAGGTACAAAAGATATTCCGTGCCGCTAACGCCCAAGCGTCGTTCGCGTCCTGGGCGATACGGTATGTCGCGTCGCTTGACGGCATAATCACGGTATTATCCGGCATGTCGAATACTGAGCAGATGGAGGATAATCTTTCCTATATGCGGGATTTCAAACCGCTGAACGAGAATGAGCGTGAGGCTGTCCGCAAAGCGCAGGAGGCTATAAACGGCATAAAATCCATACCCTGCACGGCGTGCCATTACTGCACGGAGGGCTGTCCTATGCAGATACCGATACCGGAAATATTCGCGGCGCGCAACAAGCAGTTGGTATGGGGTCAGTTGGAAAGCGGAAATGCGGATTACGCGAAGCTCACCGAGAACGCCTCTCCCGCGGGTGCGTGCATAGCGTGCGGTCAATGTGAAAATGCCTGTCCTCAACAGATAAAAGTTATAGAACGATTAAAAGAGTGTGCGGGATCTTTTGGAAAATAAAATTTCAACATCATAAAAATATCTCCTCCCCGAACGGGGAGGAGATTCTTTATAAAAAGGGTGGTCATACTATTTGCTAACGCGAATAGTTGTCGAGAGCTTCGTGCGAAGCCCCAAAAATGATGAACTTCGGCTCCGCCTCAAAAAAAAGTACAGGTTTGCAAACTGTTCGCAAACACGAATATATCGGTAACCCAAAATTAAAAATCGGGGTTTGGGGCGGAGCCCCAAACAAATGGGGCGGGCGGGTGGGCAAAAACGCATGGTCAAAAGGACAACAAGATAATAAAAGAACTTTATAATGCTTACGCCAAGCAGCCAAATGAGTCTGTACAGCATATCGGACGTACTGTATTGCTAAGTTATCAAGCGCCCTCCATAGAAAGCGAAAAAGAAGAACCGCAGCTAGGACGGAAACCGATAATATGCACCGGTATATCTGAAAACAAAAACACATCTCCTCCCCGAACAGGGAGGAGATAATTTTGTAATAAGGTTTTTAATTTGTAATACCGAATCCGAGAAGATTAACAAATAAAACATTTTTATCCTCATCTTGGGGAACCGGCTGTAATACCACGTGATGTTTACCCTTTTCTCCGGAGAAGATAAGCGTCTGTTCGGGATTGCCCCAGCCGTTGGGCGACGCGGTGGGGAATGTGCCGGCGTCCTCGCCGTCCACCGTCACCTTGATGTCGGAGTAGATTTGATTGTTAGCGCACAGCGTCAGCATGAACAGATTATCTCCGGTGAAGTCGAACTCAAACGGCTCGCTGGACTCGTCCACGCTTCCTCTTACCTCCCAGCCGTTCGGGAACTGCATGAGCGTATCCTTTTCGATAAACGAACCGGTGGAGGTTATATCGATAAGCTCCGGCTGATATACGCGATCGGAAAGCTGCATACCCTCAAAGCGGCTGTCGTATACCCATTCGTCCGGGATCGGCTTTATCTCGGTGCTTTCGGCAGCCTTGACCGCCTCGTCGCACTTTTCAAACATGTTTACAATAAGGTCGCGGGTCATTTGATGTCCCCATTCGTTGGGGTGGGATTCGTCGTCGGAATAATCCTCCCATACCATTCTGCCGCTTTCAAATTCCGGCTTAAGCACCTTGTTAAGCGATACCATCGGCAGACCGTACGCCTCTCCTACCAAGGACATGGTGGATTCACAGGTGTGACCGCTCTTTATTACCGTGAAATACAGCGCCACCGCAGGTTGATTTTCCTGCTTGAGCACTTCTCTTACCAATGCCTCATAGCTGTCCTTGTATATCTGCTCCATGCCGTCGTTTACCGCAAATTCTACAAATACAAGGTCGGGAGCTTTGTCCAGCACGTCCCTTTTAAGTCTGATATTTCCGAGGATACTCGGCGTACCGCTCATTCCGGCGTTGACGTAATTTATCTTCGTGTCGGGATATTTCTCGCACAGATACTCATAGGTGAGCTTAGCCCAGCAAAGCTCCGGGCCTACCGTCATGCCCTCGGTGATAGAGCCGCCGATAAAAGCTATGGTGACTTCTTCCTTGTTTTCCAGCTTGTTTATCACCTTTGCCATTCTTCCGGGATCGCCGGTAGAAACGAGCGAGCGCGATATCATATCCTGATATATCTCCTCTTCGGTCTTTTCTCCCTCTTCCGAGGATAATGCTTCGGAAACGGCGCTTTCTTGCGCCGAGCTTTCGGTTATGCTTTCCTGCACAGAGCTTTCCTCCTTTGATGTTGCGCTTTGAGTGGTATTATCCGAGCATGCCGCAATCGAAACGCAGCACGCTACGCTGAGAAATATCTCTATTATTTTTTTAACGATAGATATTATTCTTCTCATAATGTTATTCCTTTCAAAAAAATCCGGATGGTTACAAATACAATTTTATCACAAGCCGGACAATAAGTCAATACCGATAGGCTTTAGTATGCCTGCGACTTCATTCAACAAAATCCGAGCCGAATAATACAATATAACAACGATATCAAACTCTGCGCGGTTATTTTTTCCTGACGCTGAATAAACCGCGCGGTACAGTTAAAAATATAAGTGATATTATTTGAGCCGCAGCAAAGCGTTAGCTGCGTATAAGGAAAGGATATTTATTATGCTTGTCAAAAGAGGAGAAATTTACTACGCGGACTTAAGTCCGGTAGTAGGCAGCGAACAGGGTGGGCTGCGGCCTGTCCTTATAGTGCAAAACGACGTCGGCAATCGTCACAGTCCCACGGTCATCGCCGCCGCTATAACCAGTCAGAAGGACAAATCGAAATTGCCTACCCATATTTCAATAAATGCCGACAGCTGCGGATTAGCAAGGGATTCTATCGTGCTGCTCGAGCAGGTGCGTACATTAGACAAACAGCGTTTGAAAGAGCGCATGGGAGAGCTGGACACCGGCTCGATGAGCAGGGTGGACAACGCGCTGTCGGTAAGCTTCG
>CANRII010000150.1 GCA_947630685.1 uncultured Ruminiclostridium sp.
CGAATGAATTTGAGGTGATTTTTGTTTCTTGAGGCGCAGGCAGGCTGGCGCCTGTCAAGCCGAAAGGGACGAAAAGCACCCAAAGGCATCGTCGTGAGGCGGCTCGGGTTCGATTCCCACATGCCTAGCTTTATAAGAATTAAAAAAATGCGTGTATGCGGTTTGTTTAGCGGTATAGGTGGAATAGCTTTATGCAGGCAGGTTTTGAAGCTGTGTAGGCGAATGAATTTGGCGAAAACGCAACCGTTGTCCTCGTCCGGCGCCAGGCAGTTGTCGTTGCCGATGAAGAACAACCAACAAACATCATAAGCGAAAGTGCAGAAGTTATTAACGAGAAATCGCTCCGCACGTGGGATTCTGAAGATATCTTAGCTGTATACGATTTCCTCGTCAGAGCTCACGAGTCAATTAACAAACCGGCTTTAGTGTCGGAAAGTTTTTAAGCTTTGACCCAATAGGAGACAAAAAATGAACTGGTCTAATTTTCAAACTTATAATGATTCTCTTGAGAGATCATTTGAGATTTTATGTAACCAATTGTTTGAAAACCGGAATACGAGAGAATACAATGATAAACTTGCCTCTTTCAAGGTTTCTTTTCTCCCATGGACAGCTTTCATATCGAAAATCTAAAGAGCAACGTTGACTTTGCCCATCCTGACGTGCTCAAAGCGAAGCCCCGGCCCGGTATGCATCTTGACTTTTCAATAAGATTTGCTCGACATTTTTATTTTTATCTTATTCCACCTTAACCGCGATAAGTTTTTTCTATAAAAAATACCGCTGCATTTTTTCACAGCGGTATTTATTATTAAGGGGTATTATTTCATCTTTCCTGCGGCGGCGCCGACTGCTTTTGCGGCGAAGCCGGTCTTATCCAAAGCGGCGGCGAGTATGATATACAGCGCCGAGCTAAGCGCGCATTGAGTGATATATCCGGGTATTCCGGCGGCCGGCGCGATGAAATTGCCGGTTATTACAGATTCATACAGGTAATATCCTCCTATGCAGATGACCCACGCGGGCAGCAGCGCTAAAACGTTGCGGACATTCAGCAGCTTGCCGGACTTATAGGTGAAAAACAGCACCGTCACCGCTTTTATAACCGCGCTTGCGGGCGCCCAAAGCGCGTAACCGGTAAGGCAGTCCGCCAACACCGCGCCGAACGCTCCGGCAAAAGCCGCGTAGGGCGTTGGCAGCATGGCAGCCGCCAAGAAAATAAATCCGTCGCCTATATGGGTGTAGCCCGTATGCGACGGGATATGCACATACGCCGTGAATACGAATATCACCGCGGTAAACACTCCGGCTATGCACATCAGCCTAGTTCTTTCTTTTGTTGTCATAATTATTACTGTGCTTGCAAAGCAAGCACCTCTCCTTTCAAGCTTTTTGCGGTTTTGCGAAGCAAAATTGCTGACCGTACTCAGCAAAGTAAAAAACTTACAGTCTGAAAAATAAATTTTTCAGACTTACTCTTTTCCAAGCTCCCAAAGCAGCGGCTCAAAGCAAATGCCGTCCGTGCCGGGCAGACCGGTCTTGACCGTCAGCCTCAGCGCCTTTGCTATAAACGAGGACGCCAGCCTTACCCCCTGTTCCAGCTCCAGCCCGTTCACCGCCGAGCCGCAGACTATCGAGGAAAACACGTCTCCCGTACCGGAACGGCAGGGCCCCGCTTTGTGTTCTATAACGGTACTTGAGGGCTTGCCCCTGCGGTATATGAAATTTTCCAGAGTATCGCCCCTGTCAAGGCCGGATACCACTATGCTTTCAGCACCTTTATCGCACAATTTTTCACACAGCTTTTCCAGCTCGCTGTCGCTTATGTCGGGGCGGTATTCGGTGTCTGTGAGAATACACACCTCGGTAAGATTCGGGGTGAGTATATCTGCATACGGCAGCAGCTCTCTCATCTTTAAGGCAAGCGACTCGGGGTAGGTGGGATACAGCTTTCCGTTGTCCCCCATCACCGGATCTATCACCACGCAGCATTCGTCGGTCTTGAACAGCCGCATAAAACGCTTTACCGTTTCTATCTGTGTGACAGAACCGAGAAATCCGGTCAATATGCCGTTAAACCTCAGCCCCAGCTTTGCCCATTCATCCATATACGGCTCCATGTGTTCGGTGAAATCCGTAGAATAAAAGCTCTCAAAGCCGGTGTGGTCGGAAAATATCGCGGTCGGCAGCGGGCAGCACTGTATCTTCATCGCGGAAATAACAGGCAGCGAAACCGATATAGAACACTTGCCGAAGCCGCACAGGTCGTTTATCACCGCTATCTTCTTCTGTCGGTTATGCGACATATTTTATTCCCTCTTCCTCTTGATTTTCTCACAGCATTAGTATATAATATAACTGAACATATTAAAATAGCCAATTTGTGAAAAAATTATATGATCAGTTGGAGGGCGTATGAAATACAAGATAGAAAAAGAGGGCAAAGCGCCGGCTTATTTGCAGTTATACAAGCAGATAAGGGAGGATATCGTCAGCGGCGCATACCGCTACAACAGCAAGCTGCCGTCCAAAAGGCTGATAGCCGCCGAGACCGGCATAAGCGTAATAACCATAGAGCACACATACGCGCTGCTTGCGGAGGAGGGCTACATCGAGCCGAGGGAGCGCAGCGGGTACTTCGTGGTGTTCCGCCCGTCGGACGGATTTGCCCACGGGGGAGAGGGTGTATTGTCGCATTCCCCTGCGGTAAAGCGGGATACCAAGACCGAGCTGCCGTTCCCGCTGCTTGCCCGCACCATGCGCAGAGTCATCTCCGACTGCGGGGAGCGTATAATGGAGCGCTGTGAAAACAAGGGCAGCATAGAGCTGAGGGAAACGCTGAAGCGTTATCTCGCGGCAAGCCGGGGGATAAGCGTCGATACCGAGCAGATAGTAATAGGCTCCGGCTCGGAATATCTTTACGGGCTGGTGACCGAGCTTTTAGGCAAGGACAAGCTGTACGCGGTGGAATTTCCCACCTACCGAAAAATAGAACAATTATACGGCGCGATGGGGATAAATTACGAAAAGCTGCCCATGGGGAAAAACGGCATAGAAAGCAGCTTTTTATGGGAGAGCAAGGCGGATATCCTGCACATTTCGCCCTACCGCAGTTTTCCCAGCGGGATAACCGCCGACGCGTCCAAGCGGCACGAATATGTGCGTTGGGCGGCGCGGCGCGGCGGCTTTATAATAGAGGACGACTACGAGTCGGAGTTTTCGATCTCGCAAAAGCCGGAGGACACGGTCTTTTCCCTGTCCGATAAGGATAACGTGATATATATGAACACCTTTACCCGCACCGTTTCCCCGTCGATAAGGGCAGGCTATATGCTGCTGCCGAAAAGCCTTGTCAATGAATTTGACGAGCGGCTGGGCTTTTATTCCTGTACTGTGCCTACCTTTTTTCAGCTGGTGCTGGCGGAGCTTATCGCGGGCGGCGATTTTGAAAGGCATATCAACAGGGTGAGAAGGTCAAAGAGGAGGGAGATAGGGTAATGGGGTGCTTTTTGGGGCTCTGCCCCAAACCCCGCTGAGGGCTCCGCCCTCAGACTCCCGCCAAAGGGCAGGTTGCCCTCTGGACTCCCCCAATTTTGGGCTCCACTCTTAAAAAAAGCACAAATTTATAAGCTGTCCGCTAACTTGAATATAGCACAATCCCAAAATTAAAATCGGGGCTTGGGGCGGAGCCCCAAACAAATGGGGTGGGTGGG
>CANRII010000151.1 GCA_947630685.1 uncultured Ruminiclostridium sp.
CGCCCGAAGGTCCTAACATCGGACTTATCTCCTATCTTGCGTCCTTTGCGAAGATAAACCAGTACGGCTTTATCGAGGCTCCCTACCGCAAGGTGGATAAAGAGACAGGCGTAGTGCTGGACGAAGTGCATTATATGACCGCCGACGTCGAGGACAATTATATCGTAGCGCAGGCTAACGAGCCGCTGGACGAGCAGGGCAGATTCGCGAGAAAGCGTGTAAACGCGCGCTGCCGCGAGGAGATACTTGAAGTCGAGCGCGAAAAGGTAGATTACATGGATATCTCGCCTAAGATGGTGGTATCCGTGGCTACCGCGATGATACCGTTTTTGGAGAACGACGACGCTAACCGCGCGCTGATGGGCGCTAACATGCAGCGTCAGGCAGTCCCGCTGATGATAACCGAAAACCCTATGGTCGGCACCGGCATGGAGTACAAGGCCGCGATAGATTCCGGCGTTGTAGTGCTTGCTAAAGAGGACGGCGTGGTATCCTCGGTCAGCGCGGACGAAATAGTGGTCACCGATAAGAACGGACAGAATCACAGCTACAAGCTGATAAAATTCAAACGCTCCAACCAGGGCACCTGCATAAATCAGAAGCCCGCCGTAAGCAAGGGTATGGAGGTCAAGATCGGCGACGTTCTTGCCGACGGCCCCGCTACCAGCCAGGGCGAGATCTCGCTGGGCAAAAACGCGCTGATAGGCTTCATGACCTGGGAGGGCTACAACTACGAGGACGCGGTCCTTATAAATGAAAAACTGGTATATAACGATACCTTTACCTCTATCCATATCGAGGAATACGAGCTGGAATGCCGCGATACCAAGCTGGGTCCGGAGGAAATAACGAGAGATATCCCCAACCTCGGCGAAGACGCGCTCAAGGATCTGGACGAGCGCGGAATAATCCGCATAGGCGCGGAAGTTCAGTCCGGCGATATCCTGGTAGGTAAGGTAACGCCCAAGGGCGAGACCGAGCTTACTGCGGAAGAAAGGCTGCTGCGCGCGATATTCGGCGAAAAGGCAAGAGAGGTAAGGGACAACTCGCTGCGCGTTCCGCACGGTGAAAGCGGTATCGTAGTGGACGTAAAGGTGTTCACCAGGCAGAACTGCGAGGAATTGAGCCCCGGCGTAAACGAGGTGGTTCGCTGCTATATAGCGCAGAAGAGAAAGATCTCTGTCGGCGATAAAATGGCGGGTCGTCACGGAAACAAGGGCGTCGTTTCCCGCATACTGAAGCAGGAGGATATGCCTTTCCTGCCGGACGGCACTCCTTTGGACATCGTGCTGAATCCTCTCGGCGTTCCTTCCCGTATGAATATCGGTCAGGTGCTGGAGGTGCATTTGGGATACGCCTGCAAGGCGCTCGGCTGGCAGATAATGACGCCGGTATTCGACGGCGCTCACGAGCAGGACATCAGAGAATGCTTCAAGCTGGCGGAGGAAAAGCGGCATGATTATCCCGACAAGGACAGCCCGCGGATAGATTTCTCCAAGATACCGATGAATCCCGACTCCAAGACCGAGCTTATCGACGGACGTACCGGCGAGAAGTTCGACAGCCCGGTAACGGTGGGATATATGTATTATCTTAAGCTGCACCATCTGGTAGACGATAAGATACACGCGCGTTCCACCGGTCCGTATGCGCTGGTTACGCAGCAGCCGCTGGGCGGCAAGGCTCAGTTCGGCGGACAGCGTTTCGGTGAGATGGAAGTATGGGCGCTGGAGGCTTACGGCGCGGCATATACTCTTCAGGAGATACTGACCGTAAAGTCGGACGATATAGACGGACGTGTAAAGACCTATGAGGCTATCGTAAAGGGCGATCCCGTTCCCGAGGCGGGCATACCGGAGAGCTTCAAGGTGCTTATCAAGGAGCTTCAGGCTCTGGGTCTGGATATAAGCGTGCTGGACGAAGATCATAACGAGATCGACCTTAAGCACACCTTTGAGGAGGACGACGACGTCGGACTTCAGCCTATTGACGATAACTTCGGCGACTATGTCGTAGAAGAGGGTTCGCTCGACGACGCATTCGTCACTCGTGATATAGAAGATGACGAGGACTATTACGCCGACGACGAGGACGATATCGACGACGACATGGAATATGACGACGATGACGAACTAGACGACATCGACGAGGACGACGATTTCAACGACTGACCGTCAGACAGGCGGGATCCGAAATAAACGATGAAAAAGGAGGCGCGCTTTTTCACAAGGCGCGAATGTCACAGTGGGATTTAATACTTTTGATTCGATAAAAATAGGTCTGGCTTCTCCCGAAAGAATACGCGAATGGAGCTATGGCGTGGTAGAGCGCCCCGAGACCATAAACTACAGAACGCAAAAACCCGAAAAGGGCGGACTTTACTGCGAGAGGATATTCGGCCCTCAGAAGGACTGGGAATGCTCCTGCGGTAAGTATAAGAGAATACGCTATAAAGGCAAAATATGCGAGCGCTGCGGCGTTGAGGTCACCCGCGCCAAGGTAAGACGCGAGCGTATGGGTCATATAGAGCTTGCGGCTCCGGTATCTCATATCTGGTATTTCAAGGGTACGCCCAGCCGTATAGGTCAGGTGCTTGACATCTCCCCGAAAAGACTGGAGGAGGTGCTCTATTTCACAAAATATATAGTGGTAGACCCCGGCGATACCGTGCTTACAAAGGGTCAGCTCCTCACCGAAAAAGATTATGCCGATATGAAAGAAAGATACGAGGACGACTTCAGAGCGGAGATGGGCGCGGAGGCTATCAAGGAGCTGCTTTCGGAGATCGACCTTGACAAGCTCTCCGCAGAGCTTAAAGAGGAGCTGGAGAGCACTCAGCAGGGGCAAAAGCGCATAAAGCTGCTCAAGAGGCTGGACGTTATCGAGGCGTTCAGACAGAGCGGCAACCGTCCCGAATGGATGATACTGGACGTAGTGCCGGTAATTCCGGCGGATATCCGTCCTATGGTAATGCTGGACGGCGGACGTTTTGCCACCTCCGACTTAAACGACCTTTACCGCAGAGTTATCAACAGAAATAACCGTCTTATCAAGATGAAAGAGCTTTCCGCTCCCGAAATAATAATCAGGAACGAAAAGAGAATGCTCCAGGAGGCGGTAGACGCGCTTATCGACAACGGCAGACACGGCAGAGCGGTAACAGGCCCCTCTAACCGTCCTTATAAATCGCTGTCGGATATGCTCAAAGGCAAGCAGGGACGTTTCCGTCAGAACCTGCTGGGTAAGCGTGTCGATTATTCCGGACGTTCGGTAATAGTGGTAGGCCCCGATCTTAAGATGGATCAATGCGGTCTGCCCAAGGAAATGGCTATCGAGCTGTTCAAGCCTTTCGTAATGAAAGAGCTGGTGGCTAGAGGGCTTTCCAATAATATCAAGAGCGCGAGAAAAATGGTAGAGCGCGCAAAGGACGAGGTATGGGACGTACTTGAGGACGTAATAAAGGATCATCCCGTGCTGCTCAACCGTGCGCCTACTTTGCACAGACTGGGCATACAGGCGTTCTCTCCGGTACTGGTAGAGGGACGCGCGATAAAGCTGCATCCGCTGGTATGTACCGCGTTCAACGCGGACTTCGACGGCGACCAGATGGCGGTACATCTGCCGCTTTCCGATGAGGCGCAGAACGAGGCGCGCACGCTCATGCTTGCCGCTAAGAACCTGTTAAAGCCGTCCGACGGACGACCTGTAA
>CANRII010000152.1 GCA_947630685.1 uncultured Ruminiclostridium sp.
CTCTACCGGATGAGCTAAATCCGCAAATATGGTGCCTCCGGTCGGAATCGAACCAACGACACGAGGATTTTCAGTCCTCTGCTCTACCGACTGAGCTACAGAGGCAGAAAAACATAAAAAAATGGCGACCTGGATGGGACTCGAACCCACGACCTCCGCCGTGACAGGGCGGCGTTCTAACCAACTGAACTACCAGGCCATTGGTGGAAGTTATAGGGCTCGAACCTATGACCCTCTGCTTGTAGGGCAGATGCTCTCCCAGCTGAGCTAAACTTCCGTTTTATCATTTTCGGACTTCGCATTTTCAATTGCTTTTGTCCGACCTGACAGTAATATATTTTACACGAATTAAACTGATTTGTCAACTGCTTTTTTACTCTTTTTTTATCTTTTGTAAAATGTGCTGTAAAAAATCAACAAATTATTGTGAAATTGTGTATAATATCCAATCAAATAGGTTTGAATAAACGTTTGAAATCGGTTCACAATATATAGGGATAGTTTAACACAATGGCTGTCCGATATGCAAAAGCAAGGCGTTTTTAACGCCACGGAAGGAAGGTAAATGGCTATGATGGATAAGATTGCACTTTTTATTCTGCTTATAGGCGGTATAAACTGGGGTCTTGTCGGACTGTTCCAGTTTGATCTTATCGCGTGGGCATTCGGCGGAAGCGAAACTGTGATAAGCAGGATACTTTATATAATAGTTGCGCTTTCGGCGATCTGGTGCATTTCGCTGTTTTTCAAGCGCAATGAACTTGTTGAAACATCAAAAGAGGGTCACGAGATAAAAGATTAACAAAAAGGGCTGCCGCTTGGCAGCCCGAATTTTATGTGCGGTTCCTTGTACTTTTCATAGACTTATTATTTTGTCGAAAATATCGGGAGAGAGGTCGTCTACAAGAATATCGGAATATTTGATCATTTCTTTCGGTATTTGACTGCTGAGCGGCTCGTTTATCCCTACGGTTATCATTCCGACGGATCTTGCGGCTTTGAGCGACGCGGCGACGTCGTCGAAAAACACGCATTCTTCCGGCTTTACATCAAGAAGTTTGGCGGTATGAAGATATATCGCGCTGTCGCTTTTTTCATATATGCCCTTTTCCGCGCTGACTATAGTGGAAAATTTCTCGGAAAGCCCGTTGTTTTCCATCGCAACGGTATAAAGCTCTTTCAGCAGAGAAGTGCAGACCGCGGTCTTAAGCCCCAGCGAGATAGCTTTGTCCACGGTTTGGGCGGCGTTCCTTTTTAATTTGACGCCGCTGCGGTATTCCTCGCGGGCAAGCTCTATCCATTCGTTCATGACCTGTTCCGGCGTTTCCGAAAGACCGAACAATTCTATCGTATATATCGCAAGCGCATGAAATGACCTTTTGCTGCATTCCACCCCGTAAAAATCCGGCGCGGTAAGTCCTCTTTTTTCCAAAAACAGCTCGTCCACCTTAGCCCAGACGTACATGGAATCCAACAGCGTCCCATCCAGGTCGAATATCGCGGCTTTTATACTGCTCATGCTCAGTTCCTCACAAAAATGTATTGATATGCTTAGATTTTAGCATATTTTTTTGATAAGGTCAATATCACGGCCGCAATATCTGCCAAAATTTTCCGAATATATGCGGAATGCCGTTGACATTGGTACGAAATTATGTTATAATAATAGTACATTTTTTAATAGCCGCAGCTGCGGCTGAAAGAGAGGCACACATGGGATTATTCAATATCCTGTTCGGTCAGAAAGGACCCGCGTCGGAGGTGTTATCGCCTCAGACTATTTTCTCGGAGATATCACGGATAATTTCCGGAGGAGATGAAATAGTCGCAGGCAAGATGTCGGATTGTCTGTCCGATATCAAAAAATACTATAATGACAACATTATAAAATATCATGAACGCGGATTTGACGACAATGACGATAACGATACGCTTTACTGGATAGGCATGGTGGATATACTGAAAAGCTGCGGTTATGTGTGCGAGGAAGATTATAAAGAGAAAAAGAGCGATTTTCTCCATTCCTTCGGCGAGCTTAAAGAGGTAAAGGGCAATTCGCTGTTCTTTGACGAGAATAACCTAAAAGAAAAAGATTCCGTGCCGGATTGGTGCAGAGAGCTTGACAAAGAGTGGAAAGAAAAGGGCTGGTGCACCGCTGCGCTGGATATCGACAGCGACAGCTATTTGATATTCCCGTGCCGGCTGAGCGATTTTGATACTTTGGTGGATTACGCGATGCGCGTCGGTCACGGTATAGACAGAGCGGTAAACGTATAGGCGAAAGGAAAAGCATGAAAAAGATAATAACCATTTCAAGGCAATATGCGTCCGGCGGCAGCGCGATAGGCAAGAAAGTGTCAAAGCTGTTGGATATACCTTATTATGATAAGACTATAATCGACGTGACCGCCAAGGAAAGCGGATTTGACCCTAAATACATAGAAAAGGTGGAGCAGACCACTACCACCAGCTTTTTGTATAATCTTGCGATGAGCGGGCTGTATGCTCAACCGCTTACCGACCAGCTTTTCGCTGCGGAGAGCCGTGTGATAAAGGCGCTTGCCGACAAAGGTCCCTGTGTTATCGTCGGAAGATGCGCCGACTTTATCCTGCACGACGATTACGACTGCTTCAACGTGTTCGTTCATTCCACCGATAAGTTCCGTATCGACAGAATAGTGGAGCATGACGGGCTTACTCCCGAAGAAGCGCTGGACGTTATCCGGCAAAAGGACAAAGGCCGCCGCAGACATTATAAATATTATACCGAGCGAAACTGGGGCGATTCGCAGATATATGATCTGTGCGTCAATACAGCGTCCTGCGGGCTGGAAACGTCCGCCGAAATGATCGCGGCGCTTGCCTCAAAATAAATCATCAAACTGCAAGCCGCAGTATCCGCTGCGGCTTTATTTTTATGAAAAATCAGAAATAAGGATGGATAAAATGGATACGGTAAAAAATTTTCTCGGTCATTTACATACGATAAACGCTCATAAGGCGGAGGTCATGCGGCTGTGCTTTCGGGTGGGACTTTACCGGCAGGGACTTTTGCACGATCTGTCAAAATACACTCCGGGCGAATTTTTGAGCGGCGTCAAATATTACGATGGCAGCAAAAGTCCTAATAGCGTCGAGCGAAATCTTACCGGAAAAAGCGAGGCGTGGCTGCACCATAAGGGGAGAAATCGTCACCACTTCGAGTACTGGACGGACTACGGCGTAAAGTCCGGCGCGCCTATGGAGGGAATAAAAATGCCGGTGCGTTATGTCGTGGAGATGTTTTGCGACCGCGTCGCCGCAAGTAAGACATATAATCCCGATACATACGACTGCTCTTATCCGTTCAAATATTTTATGAAAAACCGCGGCCATTACATGATGCATCCCGATACCGAAAGGCTGCTGGGCAAGCTGCTGCTTATGCTTATGCTTTACGGGGAAGACGACACTTTGAGGTATATCCGCAACAGAGTGCTGAAAAACTGTGACAAATATTGATTTTTCTGCATAAATAAGGTAATAAAGGGCCATGATAGTGTATAAATGAATGAGTGGTTGTGCATAATGTCCCTTAAATGGCAGGCTAGGGGATTTCGTTTGTATAAAATTACCTGTTGACAAACGAAGTAAATAGTGCTATAATAGACAAGCACGCTCGGAGAGGGGGCAGGAAATCGCCGGATAAAAGCGGTGGGAAGCCTGTTT
>CANRII010000153.1 GCA_947630685.1 uncultured Ruminiclostridium sp.
GAGGCAAGTCGGACGCGCTGTTAGCGGAGGCTTTGCGGCAGGTGGATATACCGCATTATCGGGCGCTGATACTGCGAAAGACCTATCCGCAGCTGTCCGAGCTTATCGACCGTTCCCGCGAGCTGTACGGCAGGGCGTTCCCCTCGGCGAAGTATAACGATACCAAGCATTGCTGGCAGTTTCCCTCCGGCGCGAAAATATTTTTCGGCGCGATGCAGTACACAAAGGACAGGACGAGCTACCAAGGAAAGCGGTACGACTTTATCGGATTCGATGAGCTGACGCACTTTTCGTGGGAGGAATACAGCTATATGTTCTCCCGCAACCGTCCGGGCGGGGAGGGAACGCGGGTATATATCCGCGCTACCGCAAATCCCGGAGGGGTGGGGCACGGCTGGGTAAAACAGAGGTTCATCACCGCGGCAAAGCCGATGACTCCGATAAAGAGCGACTACACCGTGCATAAGCCGGACGGAACGGCGATAACGTTGTCGCGCTCAAGGATATTCATACCGGCGAGCGTATTCGACAACAGGATATTGCTGGACAACGACCCGGAATATCTCGCGGCGCTGGCTATGCTGCCCGAGGCGGAAAAACGCGCGCTGCTGTACGGGGATTGGGACAGCTTTTCGGGACAGGTGTTTTCCGAATGGACGGACGACCCGCAGCATTACGCCGACCGCAAATTCACCCATGTTATCGCGCCGTTTGCAATACCGCGGGACTGGGTGGTGATGAGGGGCTTCGACTTCGGCTACGCTAAACCGTTTTCGGTGGGGTGGTACGCGGCGGATACGAAAGGCAGGCTGTACCGCATAAGGGAATATTACGGCTGCACCGATAAGCCGAACACCGGAATAAAGATAAATCCCGCCGAGATAGCCGCGAATATAAAGCGGATAGAGTCGGAGGACGAGAATCTCAAGGGCAGGACGATAACCGGAGTTGCCGACCCGTCTATCTTCGACAGGTCGCGCGGGGAGAGCGTGGCGGACCTTATGGCGGCGGCGCCGAATTTTATACTTTGGAGCGGCGGTGACAATACCCGAATAGCGGGGAAGATGCAGTACCATTACCGGCTGAAATTCGACGAGGAGGGATACCCCATGTTCTACTGCTTTAACACCTGCAAGGAGTTTATACGGACTATACCGGCGCTGGTCTACGATGAAAACCGCGCGGAGGATATAGACACCACGCAGGAGGATCATATTTACGACGAGTGCAGGTACGTGCTGATGGAACACCCGATAGCGCCGCGCAAAAAGCCGCTTGAGCGTATCGACCTTGACGACCCGCTGACAGAGATGAGAACGGGATATTACCGTATCTGAAAAGAAAGGAGAAAGATCCTAACAAGATGAGTACGAACAAAAAAACAGGAGAAACGGAGATAATGCGCGCGGCGGCGATATTAAAGCGTTACCGTGAGGGAAAGGCGAACCTTGAAAAGCGGATCGTGTCCAACGAGCAATGGTGGAAAATGCGGCATTGGGGCGAGCTGCCTTTGGACGAGTACGACCGCGGCAGACCGCGTCCCGCGTCGGCGTGGCTGTTCAACTCCATAGCAAATAAGCATGCCGACGCGATGGACAACATACCGGAGCCGGTGGTATTGCCTCGGGAATCAAGCGACCGCGAATGCGCTTCGCAGCTTTCAAAGATACTCCCCGCGCTGCTGGAGCGGTGCGATTACGAGCGTCTATACAGCGATATGTGGTGGTATAAGCTGAAAAACGGAAGCTGCTGTCAGGCGGTGCTGTGGGACCCTGAGCTTGCCGACGGAGCGGGGGATATAAGCATAAAGAATATAGACATACTTAACCTGTTTTGGGAGCCGGGGATAAAGGATATACAGCAAAGCCCGAATCTGTTTTACGTATCGCTGTGCGATAACGATTTACTTATCGGGCAGTATCCGCAGCTTGAGGGTAAGCTCGGCGACAGCGGGCTGCTTACCGGTTATAAGTATGACGACAACGTGGACAACAGCGAAAAGACCGCCGTGGTGGACTGGTACTACAAGAAATACGTAAACGGGGAAAAACAGCTCCACTACTGCCGCTTTGTAGGGAATACCGTGCTGTATTCCAGCGAGAACGACGAAGCCTGCGCCCACGGATTTTATGCGCACGGGCAATACCCGTTCGTGATAGACAGCCTGTTTTCGGTGGAGGGCTCGCCCTGCGGCTTCGGCTACATAGACATTATGCGGGACGCGCAGATGTATATAGACAAGCTGGGGCAAGTGCTGCTGGAGCATACCATAAGCATGGGGCGAAAGCGCTTTTTCATCAAGAACAACAGCGCGATAAAGGAGGACGAGTTTGCCGACTGGCGCAGACCGTTTGTCCATGTGGCGGGGAATATCAGCGACGACGATATCCGCGAGATAAAGATAGATCCGCTGGATCCCGCCGTTATGCCCGCGCTGAACTTAAAGATACAGGAGCTTAAGGAGACCAGCGGCAACCGGGATTTTTCACAGGGCGGAACTTCAAACGGAGTGACCGCGGCAAGCGCGATAGCGGCGCTTCAGGAGGCCGGGAACAAGCTGTCCCGCGATATGCTCAAGGGTTCGTATGACGCGTTTTCCAAGGTGTGCTGCCTGATGATAGAGCTGATACGGGAGTTTTACGACGCGCCGCGCAGCTTTCGAATAACCGGAGGATTTACCGATTTCGACGGGGAAATGCTAGCGGCTAAGCCGATAACGGCGTTCGGCGTCGATTTCGGCTCGAAAAAGCCGGTATTTGATATAATCTGCCGTGCGGCGAAAAAATCCCCCTTTTCCAAGGCGGCGCAAAACGAGCTTGCCAAAGAGCTGTTCTCGCTGGGATTTTTTAATCCGGCGCTGAGCGGACAGGCGCTCGCCTGCCTTGACATGATGGATTTCGAGGGCAAGGAGAGCATAGTGCGCATGATAAAGGAGAACGCAGCGCAGCCAGCCGCGAAAGGAGGTGAGGATATATGACCGAGATAACGGCCGAAAAGAATCTGTTGGGGCGAAAGCTCAGCATAACCGGTCATGCCGACCGCACGGAGGATATGACGAGCGGCAATCTTATCTGCGCGGCGCTGAGCATACTCACTCAGACCATGGCGGAAAATCTTTTATCCGCCGAGGATGAGGGCAGAGCGGACATAATCACGCTGGATCTGCATTCCGGCGAGGCGCTGATTGACTACATCACCGACGACGACAGCGTGAACGACGCGTTCGACGCGATGATGACCGGATTCGCTTTGCTGGCGGAGCGCTATCCCGAAACGGTAAGAGTATCTTCGGCGCTGCTGCCGGAGGTGCAGGGCAGCGTCGATCTCTGCCGCTTTGACGGGGAGGACGCCGCGGCGCCCGAGGGAGGAGCGGAGCCGACTCCGGAAGCGCAGCCCGAAAGCGGCGGGCAGCATTTTCTCTCGAAGGTAAAACAGCTTAAGAGCGAAAACAATGCGCGCCAAAGCAGGATACTCGACGCGGTGGCGGAAAGGTACGGATTAAGGCGCGGCGACCTTAACGCGCTTGAGAACGCCGTAAACCGCGAACGCGGCGAGCATACGCTGGAAACCATGATCGGCCGGTGGCGCGAACAGGAGGGCGCGGTGAAAGAGCTGTACCCGTCGTTTGAGCTGAAAGCGGCGCTTTATGACAGAAATTTTTTCTCGCTGCTGTACAAGGGG
>CANRII010000154.1 GCA_947630685.1 uncultured Ruminiclostridium sp.
AAAACTCCATATATATTTCTTGACGTGCCGCCGCCCGCCAGAAAGCTGTATTGTTCCTACTAATTGGGGATAACACACCTGACAAAGGGCGGCGGGAATATCAGTTTCGGCATATACGCGGCAAGCCCCTCGAACTCTTCTTTCACCGCGGAATTTACCGATATTAAGGTTTCCGAATGTAAGTGGGCGGGCTGGCAAGCTAATTGATTTTAATAAAAGCGTACTGTCCCCGCCTTTTGGTGAGGACAGCGCTTTTCATAATATACCCATACGGTCTTTACTGCCGATAAAAACCGTTCTGTAATATATGACTGTTTTTTCGCCCTTGCGTTACAGGTTTTTTTGAAAAAATTTTTAATATTGCAAAAACCGCGCCGGAGTTTTATACCCTGACGCGGTTTTTATTCAATGCAAATATCATTTTACAGAATATGAAACTTCTTCTGTATATCCTTGGATTCCCCGAATACCATAATGGTTTCTTCGGCGTTGAACATCGTGTCCGGCGTTATTTTCAGGTCCATCTTGCCGTTTCGCTTTATTGCCATTATAGTAATGCTGTATTTTTTACGTATATCTATCTGGCCTACGGTCTTTCCTATCCAATCCTTAGGCACATCTATCTCGAATATCGCATAGCCCTCGCTAAGCTCGATATAGTCGAAAATATGCTCCGAGCTGTAGCGTATCGCCGTCCATTTCGCAAGCTGCTTTTCCGGATAGACGATATCGTCAGCGCCGTTTCTCAGCAAAAACTTTGCGTGTATGTCCTGCGACGCGCGGGATACTACCAGCTTTGCGCCGAGGTCTTTAAGCAGCGACGTTGTTTCCAGCGAGCTTTGAAAATTATTGCCTATCGCAACTATGCAGACGTCGAAATTCTTTATGCCTAACGTTTTCAAAAACTCCTCGTTGGTGCTGTCGCCTATCTGTGCGTTCGTCACAAACGGAAGTACAGCGTCAACGCGCTCCTCCACATGGTCTATCGCCATTACCTGGTGATTGAGCTCGTGCAGGGTCATAGCGATATGCCTGCCGAAACGCCCCAGTCCTATCAGCAAAATAGATTTCATTACCGTCTTTCCTTTCTTATCCTACGGTTATCTTTTCCATCGGCAGCTTTGAAAGATTGCTCTGCGTGCCGGATACCGCCGCGAATATTATTGTCAGTCCGCCTGCGCGTCCTATAAACATAAGTATTATAAGTATTATCCGTGAAAGCGTGCCTAACGTCGGAGTTATCCCCAGCGTAAGACCCACCGTGCCTATCGCCGACGCCGTTTCAAACATACAGGTAAGCAGCGGAAGCCCCTCTACCGAGCAGATCACCAGCGCGCTTATCAAAAACAACGTGATATACATAAGCATTACGGTCGCGGCGTATTTTATCGTGTCGTCCGCTATCCTGCGGCCGAAGAATTTTGCGTAATCTCTCCTGCGGAACACCGAGAACGCCGACGCCGCCATCACCGCAACGGTAGTGACTTTTATACCGCCCGCCGTTGAGCCGGACGCGCCGCCTATCAGCATAAGTATTATCATCACCGCAAGACCTGTTTCGCTCATCGAATTAAGGTCGACGGTGGAAAATCCCGCAGTACGCGGGCTTACCGCGGTAAACAGCGAGCCCCATATCCGCTGATCCGCCGGCATATCGCCGAATTCGCAGAAAAAGAAGTAAATAAACGGCAGCACAATAAGTATCACGGTCATTACAAAAATGACCTTCGTCTGCATGCGGTATTTTTTTATATGAAAGCGGTTCGCCCTCATATCGTCCCAGGTGAGGAAGCCTATTCCGCCCATGATTATCAGCAGCATTACCGCGATATTTATAAACGGATCCGTCATATAGCCGGTAAGCGAGCAATACTGCCGCGTCGTTCCGAGCAGGTCGAAGCCCGCGTTGCAAAACGCCGATACCGAATGAAAAACCGAGTACCATAGCCCTTTCAGCACGCCGAAATCACGTATAAACGTCGGCGCCATCAACGCCGCGCCCACAAGCTCGGATACCAGCGTCACCTTAAGGATAAAGCCCGCCAGCTTTACCACGCCGCCCACCTTGGGAGCGGCGATAGCCTCCTGCATCGTGCTGCGCTGCATAAGGCCTATCTTTCTGCCGGACAGTATCGCAAACCATGCGGTGACCGTCACGCTGCCGAGTCCGCCTATCTCAGCCAGCAGCATTATTATCACCTGACCGAATTCCGTCCAGTAGGTGGCGGTATCATGCACCACCAGACCGGTAACGCAAGCCGCCGAGGTCGAAGTAAACAATGCGTCCAATATCGGAGCGCCGCCCTCCCCTTGCTTTGCAAAGGGCAGCATAAGCAGCAGCATACCGACCAGTATCACCATGATATAACCGAATAATATTATCTGAAACGTATTCAGCCGTCTAAATTTATTCAATACGTTCGTCATATCAAGCCTTTCTGAGACCCGTTAAGGTCAGACTCCGTCGTTAAGTGTTTCGGCAAGCGCCTTTATCACCGACCGTCTGGTGATTATCCCGCACAGACAGCCGCGATCGTCCACGATGGGAACGAAATTTTGCTTCAGCACCGCGTCAAGCACCTGCTCACGGTCGGAATTTATTTTAAGCGGCGGGCAGAAATCCCTGCGGAACAGCTCGCCCACCTTGGTATTTTCATGCTTTTTAAGATCGGTAGTGCCGGTCTTCATAATATGGCGGAGGAAATCTCCCTCCGTTATGCAACCGAGATATCTCTCCTCGCGATCCAGTACCGGGACCGCCGTATAGCCGTGGCCGCTCAGCTTTTCTATCCCTTGACGCACGCTGTCATCTTCATGTATATGCGCCGTCAGTATCTTTGGCGTCATTATTTTTGCTAAATTCACGGTTCGCCTCCGTTGTCCGCTGTTCAAATTTTATAAACAGCTGTTCCGGTTAAAAATTGTATGAAACCCGCCCTGATCGGGCGGGTTTCTCTAATAATCAAACCAGTTCGATTATCGCCATTTCTGCCGCGTCGCCCCGTCTGGGACCGATCTTTACTATGCGGGTATAACCGCCGTTCTTTTCAGCATATTTGGGAGCTATCTCGTCAAATAACTTCTTGGCTACCTCTTCCTTGGTTATATATGCCAGAACCTGGCGTTTTGTGTGTAATGTTCCTGCCTTGCCGAGGGTTATCATCTTTTCAGCCGCGCTGCGAACCTCTTTGGCTCTGGTCACGGTCGTGGTTATTTTACCCTTTTCAAGCAGCAGGGTCACCATGCCTCTGAGCATAGCTTTTCTATGGTCGCTGGTCCTGCCCAGCTTTCTTGAACCTGCCATGTTAGTAACATGCCTCCGTAAGGAAGCATTCCTCCTTTCGTGGGTTTATACGGTATTGCCCGTAAGCCCGGCGCTTAGGCCAAACATACGGCGCGAGTCCTATCGACCCGTCAGTTGCTTTCTTCGTCGCTCGCCAAATCAAAGCCCAATGACTGCAGCTTGCTCCTGATCTCCTCAAACGACTTCTTACCTAAGTTTCTTACCTTCATCATATCGTTGAGCGACATGCTGATAAGGTCGTCCACCGTGTTGATGTTAGCGCGCTTGAGGCAGTTGAAGGAACGAACGGAAAGATCCAGATCGT
>CANRII010000155.1 GCA_947630685.1 uncultured Ruminiclostridium sp.
TGCATAATAGCGGCGCTTATGTCGGCGGTGGTATGGCTGCCGTCCTTTACACAGTATCTGTCCTCCGCGCGAGGCTCGGATATTATAAACGGGCTGGCGACCTGCTCTATCTTCACCGAGATATATACTTCTCTGCCGCTTATATTCTGCACGACGTTCGGTATTGCGGCGGTGGTGATATTCTTTGCGCGCCGCGTAACCTTTGAAAGTAAATTCTACACCGCCTTGCTTATCCTTATGCTGATACCGGTGGTGTTTGAGCCGATAAATAAAATGTGGCACACCGGAGATTATATGTCCTTTCCGGTCAGATACGGATATATAACTACGCTGATGATGCTTGCGGTCTGCGCCGTAAAGCTCAAATGGGTAAAGGCGGAGGACTTCGCGTTAAAGTCGTCGGTACTGCATCTGGCGCTCTGCTTCGGAATGTGCGCGGCAGCCGGAATAGGCAGCGTTATATATTATTACGCGGTGCAGGAGAGCATAGACGCATATTCCACCACGCTGCACGGGGATATGGATTCGTTCCTGCTGATATTTACGGCGACCTCCGTTTTCCTGGCGATATTCGGCTATATAATTTTTGCGGGACTTACCGGCAGGCTGTCATATAAGCCGTTTTGCGCCGCTTTGATGATAATGGCGATAGTTACCGGCGTGTTCAATACAAACGTGTATATCTCCGCCGCGTCATATAAGCCCACCACTTACGATCAGGCGATAGTGCTGGAGGACAAGATACCGGACGACGGCTTTTATCGGGTGAAAAACAAGCAGGCGATGAGAAAATATTTCGACGCTAACCTGCTTGGCGGACTGGGATATAACACGATAGCGCATTACACCTCCCTCACCTCGGAGGATTATATGTTCGCCATGAAAAAGCTCGGTTATTCCTCCTATTGGATGGAGGTATCCGGCAGCGGCGGCACATTGCTTTCCGACGCGCTTATGTCGGTGAAATACACGATAGAAAAATATTACGGCGGCGACGATTATGTATATCATGATAACGTATATACGATACGGCAGAATGATTTTCTGCTGCCGTCGGGAATTATAACCGACAGCGATCTTTCGCAATGCGAAGAGCTGCCGGACATGACCCGCGTCGAGATACAGGAATATCTCGCCGAGACCCTGCTTGCGGCGGATAAGCCTTTGTTTACCGAATATAAGTACACCGGCGCTAAAGACGCGCAGGTGCTTAATTCCCGTGGAAAATACAGTATATTAAAGACAAAGAACAGCGACGACAGCTATCTTTATTATGATATAGACGTCAAGGGAAAGCAGACGTTATATTTCGACTGCTTCGATCTGGTATCAAGACGGCTGACCGAGCATATCAACCAGAGCTTTTCGCTGTATATCAACGGACAGTATGCGGACGCATATTACCCCTCGCAGGACAGC
The DNA here is from genome assembly GCA_947630685.1 of uncultured Ruminiclostridium sp. Taxonomy (GTDB): domain Bacteria; phylum Bacillota; class Clostridia; order Oscillospirales; family Ruminococcaceae; genus Ruminiclostridium_E. Next base: position 1,420 of record CANRII010000155.1, read on the forward strand.
AACGGTATGCTTTTGCTCGGCACATTTGAAAACGAAAAGGTAAGCGTTGCGGTAAAGGTAGAGCGTACAGTATCCTGCAAGAGCTTCGGCGTTTTCGGCTTGTCGCACGAGGCACTGGCCGACGTTATCGATGGCGCAAAGGGAGCCGACATGAACGTAAACGGCAGAGAGCTCACCTGGCAGATAACCGGCGCAAAGGACGGCGAGTGGCTGTTTATACCGGTGCCGTACGACGAGGGCTTTGACGCTTCGATAAACGGCGAAAAGACCGACATTTACCGCGTGATGACCGGTTTTACCGCGGTAAAGCTGAAAGACGGAGAGAACAATGTGCGGCTGTATTTCACCCCGCGCGGGTTCAATACGGGTCTTATCATAACCTTTGCGGGAACGGTGTTGTTCGTGCTTTGGCTGATATTCCGAAATCGCCTTAAAAAGATCGCCGACAGGCTGGACGGGATATGCAGGATAGGAGTTTATGCGCTGTGCTGCGCGGTTTTGCTGATAGTATATATCGCGCCGCTTGTAATAAATGTTTTGGGAATGTTAAAAATTATAGCTTAACGAAAGGAGCGCTGCTTTCGGCGTTTGCAGAAAGTGGGTAACGACTATGAATATTGGCGTTTCAACTGCGTGTCTTTATCCGCTTGAAACGGAAAAGGCGCTTAAAGAGCTTGCCGTACGCGGTATAAAAAACGTAGAGATATTTATGAACGCGGTGAACGAGCTGGAGGGGGAAATACTCTCCGAAATGCTTGCCACGGTAGAAAAATATAACGTGTCGGTAAGGTCCGTGCATCCGTTTTCCTCCCCCATGGAAACTTTGTTTTTGTTCGGCAATTATCCCCGCCGCACCGAATATCTTATAGATATGTATAAACGGTATTTCGAGGTGATGGGTCGGTTGTCCGCGAAAATTTTTGTGCTGCACGGGGCGATACTCAGTTCTAAAGTACCGGACGATATCTATCTGGAAAGATATCTGCAATTGTACCGGATAGGCAAAGAATTCGGCGTGACCGTCGCCCAGGAGAACGTAAGCTATTGCAAATCCTGCGACCCGGAGTTTTTGAAAAAAATGTCGCGGCAGCTGGGAGACGAGGTAAGGTTCGTGATAGACCTTAAACAAGCGCGCAGGAGCAATGTGGATACTTTTGACCTGGTGGATTCTATCGGGGATAAGATAGTACATCTGCACGTAAGCGACGGCGGAGAGAAGTCCGACTGTCTTCCGATAGGAAAGGGCAATTTTGACTTTGAACGATTGTTTAGCAGTATGGACAGACTCGGATATGACGGCACGATGATAGTGGAGCTTTATCGGGAGAATTACAGCTCATACGACGAGCTTACCGGCTGCGCCGATACTCTCGGAGAAATGCTGAAAAAGCATGAAGCTGTGAATAAATGATTTTATTCTTATATAAGGAGTGATATTATGAAATGCCCGGAATGCGGATATGAGGACAGCAAGGTGATAGATTCCCGCCCGACGGATAACAGGATACGCCGCCGGAGAGAATGCTACAAATGCAAATGCAGGTTCACCACTTACGAGGCGGTCGAGCATATCCCGCTTATGGTAGTGAAAAAGGACAAGAGCATCGAGCCGTTTGACAGGGATAAGCTGATAAACCGGCTGTGCCGCGCGACGGTAAAGCGTCCGGTCAAGATCGAAACGCTGGAGAACATGGTCGAGGATATCGTAGTCCAGCTTAAAAACGAGCTGCGCAGCGAAGTCACCTCAGACGAGATAGGCGAGCTGGTACTGCACCGACTGAAGGACATCGACAAGGTGGCGTATATACGCTTTGCCTCGGTCTATAGGGATTTCAGCGACGTTGACAGCTTTGTTAGGATAATTTCCGAGCTTTCGGAAGAGCAGGAGTCTTGAAATAAGCAGAATTGCCGCGTTTAGCGGCTTTTTTGCTTTTTTGAGCGAGTATATTTTGCCCAAAAAAGCGCATAATAGATCACAATGGTAATTTTGCCTAAAAAATCGGAAATTTGTCAGTTGGTTTTATACGCATTTTTTTGAAATTTGGTGTTGACAACCATAAAAAATAGTGCTATAATAGACAAGCACGCTCGGAGAGGGGGCAGGAAATCGCCGGATAAAAGCGGTGGGAAGCCTGTTT
>CANRII010000156.1 GCA_947630685.1 uncultured Ruminiclostridium sp.
CGAGGAGATAACCCCTCCCGTTACCGTAAAGTGCGGCGGCAATGTTCTGGTAAAGGGAGAGGATTACGAGCTTACCCTTAAGGATAACATTGAAGCGGGCACGGCGTCTTATACCGTAAAGGGTATAGGCGATTATACCGGAGAGGTCACCAAGACCTTTACGATAAAAAAGCTCGAGCTGGATAATAAGACCAATACCGAGGTAACGGTTGCTCCGGCGGCTGACGGAACGCTTGATTTCCCGTTCACCGGCAAGGAGATACAGCCTGACGTCACCGTTGTGACGGACGGTATAAAGCTGACGCTCGGCAAGGATTTTACCGTAATATATGAAAACAATATATATGTGACCGAATACGAGGAAAATTCCGCTCCGTCTGTTACCATAACCGGAACGGGAAGCGTAAGCGGTACGCTGATTATATCCGACGCGTTTAATATAGTAATAAACGCTCCCGCGGGACATACTCACAGCCTTATTGAAAAAGAGAGCACCGCTCCGACCTGCGTTGAGGACGGTGAGCTGATAGAGTTATGCCCAGTATGCGGATACGAAGAAACTACCGTATTGAAAGCCACCGGACAGCACACCGGAGAATGGGTGATCGAAAAAGCTCCCACCTGCGCCGATCAAGGCATACGCTCTATGGTATGCGAGGTATGCGGTGAAAAGCTGACGGAAACTATCCCCGCGACCGGAGCGCATAACTACAAGGCGACGGTTATCCCACCTACTTATACAGAACCCGGATATACTCTTTATGTCTGCGAGGTATGCGGTGAAAGCTATAAAGAAGATATTGTTCCTGTACTCACTCTCGGTGAGATAACGAAATTCTCGCTTACGAAACGTGATTATCAGTCGTTGGGTCTTTCATGGAACAAGGTGGAGGGCGCTGACGGCTATCAGCTGCAGGCGGAGAAGAACGGCGCTTGGGTGACGATCGCCATTATAAACGGCGGCTCGAACCTGTCCTACACTATTACCGGACTTGAGGCGGGCACTTACTATCCGCTGAGGATACGCCCGTTCGTTACAGACAGCGACGGAGTGAAGCTGTACGGCAAGTACAAGAACGGCTCGGCAAATACCGCTCCCGCGAATATGACCGGATTCAAATTAGCTGAACGCGGAGTAAATTCCACCGTACTGTCCTGGGATGAAAATCCCTCTGCTGACGGCTATCAGCTGGAAATTTACATCAACGGCAAATGGGTAGGCTATACTGTACGGGACGGCTCTGAAACGTCTTATAAGATAAGCGGCCTTTCGGCTGGAACGAAATATAACGTCCGCATAAGAGCATATATTACCTCCGGCAGCAAGAATATCTACGGAGCATATAAGACCGGTTCGATCTACACCGCTCCGGCAAATATCACGGGCTTCAAATTAGCTGAACGCGGCGTAAATTCCGCGGGGCTGTCATGGAATAAGGACAGCACGGCAAGCGGCTATCAGCTTGAAGTATACAAGGAAGGCAAGTGGATAGGCTATACCGTAAGAGGCGGCTCTTCTTCCTCTTACACGATAAAGAACCTCGCGGCGGGCACGAAATACAATGTCCGTATAAGAGCATATAAAACGATAAGCGACAAGACGATATACGGAGAATATAAGACCGGTTCGATATATACCGCGCCGTCCGGAATGACCGGCTTTAAGCTGGCGTCGCGCGGAGTTGATTCGCTTAAGCTGTCCTGGACAAAGAACAAAACCGCAAGCGGTTATGAACTAGGAATATACAAGAACGGCAAGTGGATAACTTATACTATAAAGGGCGGTTCTTCGACCTCTTACACGATAAAGGGCCTTGCAGCGGGTACAAAATACAATGTCCGTATAAGAGCATATAAAACGATAAGCGACAAGACGATATACGGAGAATATAAGACCGGTTCGGCAAATACCGCGCCGTCGAACATGAGCGGCTTTAAGCTGGTAAGCAAGACCGCTTCTTCCGTAAAGCTGCAATGGAATAAAAATACCAGCGCCGACGGCTATCAGCTTGAAATATATAAAAACGGCAAATGGCTGAGCTACACCATAAATAATAAAAACACCACCACTTACAACATTACCGGACTCGCCAAAGCCACGAGGTACAACGTCCGCATAAGAGCTTATAAGACCAATAGCGGCACTACCGTATACGGCGCTTATAAAAACGGAAGCTGCGGCACTAAATAACATAACGGCAAAAAGCACGTTACAGCCCCTCGGTCATCTGACGGCCGAGGGGTCATTTTATACGATATCCTTAATTTTAAGGTGAAAAGATAAAACTTTCTGCAAAAGCTGAAAAATTTTGCTTGAAAAAATTTGCGGTTTATGGTAAAATTTAATTACGGAGTTTAATATGCAGTCAAAATAGCGGCGCTTTGCCGTAATGTCTGCTGACAAAAGCGTCAAAGTGCGGGAGGTAACACATGAAAATACAGGAATCCGCCGAAAACTATCTTGAATCTATACTTATCCTGAAAAATCGTCTGGGCAACGTCCGTTCGATAGATATAGTTAATTTTCTGGACTATTCCAAGCCCAGTATAAGCGTAGCTATGAAAAATCTGCGGAATGAAAATTATATAGAGATTGACTCAAAAAATTATATCACTCTTACCGAAAAAGGGCTCGCTATAGCTGAAAAAATGTACGAGCGCCATACTATGCTGACGGATTGGCTGACCCGGCTCGGCGTTGATGAAAAGACGGCGGCGGAAGACGCTTGCAGGATAGAGCATGTGCTCAGCGATAAGAGCTTTGCGGTGCTTAAAAAGCATATCCTTGAAACGAAGGAATAAACATTATATCTGAATACAAAAATATCCCTTAGGCTGCAAACGCGGCTCTGGGGATATTTTTTGTGTACGCCCGGGTCCTTTTATTGAATTTATTTTTTATTCTCCTATTGCAATAGCAGGAAAAGTGATGTATAATATTATTATAGGTTTTTATGCCCTGTTGAAAATCATAATGACGAAAAGAGGAATATGTATGGCAAAAGAATTTACCGTTTCCCTTAAGACTATCATAGACAATTTCACACTTGAGATCATCCATATGCCCGGAGAACCGAGCAATATATTGATAAATAACGCCGACATTAACCGTCCCGGATTGCAGCTTGCGGGCTTTTACGAGTATTTTGACCACGAGCGTATACAGATAATCGGGCGGGCGGAAACGGCGTATCTTGAACAATGCGGAGCCGAGATAAGACTTCAGAGATTGAGAAAATTTTTCAGCGAAAAGCCCGCCGCCGTGATAGTTACCCGCGGGCAGGAGATAATGCCGGAAATGAAGCAGACCGCGGCAGAATATAAAGTGCCGCTGCTGCTGAGCGAGGAAAGCACGACGGTATTCGTGTCAAAGCTCGCGGCGTCCCTTTCGCTGGAGCTTGCTCCGAGAATAACCCGTCACGGTGTGCTTATCGAGGTATACGGCGAGGGTATGCTGATACTCGGCGACAGCGGAGTGGGCAAGAGCGAAACGGCTATAGAGCTGGTAAAG
>CANRII010000157.1 GCA_947630685.1 uncultured Ruminiclostridium sp.
TCCTTTCTGTTGAGTATGGTTTTGCAGATTTTATTCTAACAGAAATCGATCACTTTTTCCTTGTCTTTTTTATCTTTCGGTCTCACATCTATTGTAACACTACAATGTTTTGGCTTTAATTGCGATAAAACTGCTTGACAGCGGTGGTAAATTGTGCTATAATACTATAATGTATGAAATCATCTCATGCGCCGGGCGCAGAAACGGAGTGGATAAATTGAAACGAGTTGCAAAACCCGTGTTCTTCATTGTACTGGCAGTAATAATAGCTTTTGCTTTGCTGGTATTTATGGGAATACACACCCAATACGGAGATTTTACTTATCCGGTCATACGGGGACTTCAGGATATCCGTTGGGGTATTGATATACGCGGAGGCGTGGACGTAACGTTTACCTCGCCGGAGGATTACGACGCTACCAATGAAGAGCTTGACGCCGCGCGTTCCATCATAGAAACGCGTATGGTGGCGAAGAACATAACCGACTACGAGTTGTATCTTGATTACAACAGCGATAAGATAATAGTACGCTTCCCGTGGCAGGCGGACGACGATTCCTTTGACCCGGAAGAGGCGGTAAAGGAACTGGGCGAGACCGCTTTGCTGACTTTCCGCGAGGGTACCGCTTCCTCCGGACAGGATTACGAGGATCTTCCGCTGATAATTTCCGGCAGCGACGTTGAAAAGGCGCAGGCTGCGTATATCCCCAAGGACGGCGGAAACGAGTACGAATATGTGGTAAGTCTTACCCTTAAGGACAGCGGCAAGGACAAGTTCGCAGAGGTCACCGAAAGGCTCTCTTCCAGCAGCCCTAAAGGCTACATTTCCACCTACATGGACGATGAATGTATCTCTACCGCGACGGTAAACGACCCGATAAGAGACGGCAACGCGACGATATCCGGCAACTTTGACGCGGAATCCGCGCAAAAGCTGGCAAACCAGATAAACGGCGGCGCGCTTCCGTTCAGACTGGAGACCTCCAGCTTCTCCACCATATCGCCGACGCTCGGTTTAGGCGCGCGTGACGCTATGGCGCTGGCGGGACTTATCGCGTTTGCGCTTATCGCGATATTCATGATAGCATTCTACAGACTGCCCGGCGTGGTAGCGGTAATAGCGCTTATCGGACAGGCTGCCGGCACGTTCTGTGCGATAACGGGATTCTTCACGTTCTCGAACAGCTTTACGCTGACGATACCCGGTATAGCAGGTATCATTCTTGCGATAGGTATGGGCGTTGACGCGAACGTTATCACCGGCGAGAGAATAAAGGAAGAGATAAACAGCGGCAAAACGATAGATATGGCGATAGTGACCGGCTATAAACGAGCGTTCAGCGCGGTATTCGACGGAAATATCACGATGGTCATCGTGGCTATCATACTAATGGGCGCGTTCGGTACGCCGGACAGCCTCGCCTCTACGATACTGACCCCGATATTCTTCATGTTCGGCGCGTCTACGGAGGGTACTATCTACTCGTTCGGCTATACGCTGATGGTCGGCGTTATACTGAACTTCCTCTTCGGTATACTTGCCGCAAGACTTATGACGATGTCGTTATCACGTTTCAAAATATTCAGGAACCCCGCTCTTTACGGCGGCAAAAAGGCTAAGAAAGGCGGTGCGGAATAATGAATGACAGGAAAGTGATAAAATTTATAGAGCACAGAAAGATATTATTCGCTATTCCTATCGCGATATTTGTTATCACGGTAATAGTGAACATCATACTCGGACTTGAAGTAGCGATAGAATTTCGCGGCGGTACGATGCTGACCTACAGCTATGCCGGCGAGATAGATACCGCGGCGGTACAGTCGGTAGTAGAGGGTGAGGGTCACGGTGCGGTGAACGTCACCGTAGGCTCGGCGCTGAACAGCTCGCTTGAAACTGTGCAGATATCCTTTGCGTCCAGCGAGGGACTTACCGCAGACAAGCAGACGGAGCTTACCAACAAATTGCAGGAGCAGTTCAAGGATAATCAGCTGGTGCTGGTGAACAGCCAGGACGTAAACCCTACCTCCGGTATGGAATTCTTCCTTAAATGTCTGGTAGCGGTGCTGTTCTCGTTCATACTGCTGGTAATCTATATAGCGTTCAGATTCAAGAAGATAGGCGGTCTGTCCGCGGGCGTATTCGCGCTGGTAGCATTAGTGCATGACATATTTATGGTATACGCGGTGTTTGTATATCTGCGGTTCCCGATAGACGCTAACTTCATGGCGGTAGTGCTTACCACCCTCGGTAACTCGATAAATAACACGATAGTCGTATACGACCGCGTTCGTGAGAACCGCACGCTGTACGGCACGTCGATGCCGCTGAGAGACCTTGTAAATCTCAGTATCACCCAGTCGCTGAAGCGTTCGTTCAACACGACGATAACCACCGGTATGGCGGTGCTGTCTATCTGCGTTGTCTGCGCGATATGTGGAGTGACCTCGATAATGTCTTTCGCTATCCCGATGGTAATAGGTCTGATATTCGGCACTTATTCCTCGCTTTGCATTTCCGGTCCGCTTTGGGTGCTCTGGCAGGAGAAATTCGGCAAGGGCTACACCGACAAGGACGAGCGCAAGCGTTCTGACAACGGCGGCAAGAAAGCTTCCACCGTTCGCGACCCTAAGAAGCTCATGGTTTGATAATTTTATGCCTTGCCGCCTTTTTGGCGGCAATTGCAGTTTTTAACGCTTTGAGAATACAGCTTATAATATGACAGCAGCGTTTTATTTTTACGGAAGGTGTATACATGACAACAACACAATCAACAGAACTTAAAGCAAAAAGCAGCAGGATAGATGCGGCGTTAGTGCTTATATTCCCGCCTGTTATCGTGGCGGTGCTGCTGCTGGCGGTATTCGCCTGCAACGGATTGTACCCGTTCGGCGAAAAAACGCTCGCATGGTGCGATATGCGCCAGCAGGTCGTACCGCTGATACTGGATTTTAAGGATATACTTGCGGGCAAGGGCGATTTCTTTCTTAATATGCAGAATGCCTCCGGCATGAATTTCTACGGGGTATTTTTGTTCTTTATCTCCAGCCCGTTTACTTTCCTCGCCTGCCTTGTGGATAAGGCGGACATGATGGTATTCATGAACCTGCTGACGGTATTAAAAGCGGCGATGGCGGCGCTTACCGCGGCATTGTATTTCAGAGTCTGCCATAAAAAGCTGAGCGGATTTTTTACCGTGCTGCTAAGCGTGATGTACGCGACCGGCGGCTATCTTATGCTGTTTTATCAGAATACGATATGGCTGGACGTGATGTACTTCTTCCCGCTGCTGATGATATCGTTCCGTTCGCTTACTAAAAATAAAAACAACATCGGGCTTATACTTTGCCTGGTGGGAATGCTGGCGCTGAACTATTACCTCAGCTACATGGTGGTATTATTTACTGTCTTGTATTTCGGGGTATACCTGTTCTTAAAGCGTAAAAAGCCCGCCTCTAAAGGCATAGCTTCCCGCTTTGCGATAGGGTGCATAATAGC
>CANRII010000158.1 GCA_947630685.1 uncultured Ruminiclostridium sp.
CATCGTGTCCCCAAACCATAAACCAATCATCAAATTCACCTGCCGTGATTGGTTCTGCCGGAAATTCGTGCGTGATCTCCGCTGTAAATTCTGGGCGTAAAACCGCGATATTATGTCTTTCAACGGTTGGGGGTATATCTGCGGTTAATATTGATCCATCTTCGCCTATTGCAACGTCTGTCAGTTTAAAGGTTTTCGCAAAACCGTTTTCAGTCCTGCCGATTGTCAAAGTGCGTTCGTTGTCGTAAACACCGGGCCCAGTGAAATCCCAGCCGTACGCGGTTCCGTTTGCTTTTGTCCAACCGTCAGAGTCAAGTTCCAAGCCGTCAAACTCAGCGGCGGAAAGCCCAAGATTCCGAAATTCACTGGTTACATTTTCGACAACTCTCCCATGAGGATACACTTTTCCGGTTGTGGGATCGGAAATGCGGTTTTCCAGCGGTTTATACATGTACCACCATGCGTCTGTGTCATAGTCCAGTGCGGATATGTCCAGCTTTTTAAAGTCGTCTGCTTCATGTTCCCACACGGTAAACCATTCGTCAAACTGTTTTGCGGTGATCGCATGCACGCGCAGCGCATTGTAAATATCATTTACAACCTTTCCCACATCTTCAGTTGTTCCGGTTGTGGGATTGTAAACCTTTACACTTAAACCGCCTTCGCCGCCCGTTTCGATCTGCGCGATTAGATTTTCCAGATAAGTGCGTAGTTTTTCGATTTCCGCGTCCGTGTATTCCTGCTGTTCCTGCGCTTTTCCATCAACATAATTTTTTAAGTAAATGCGCAATTCTGAAACATCTGCATTTATTTTATTGATAATCTCTGTATATTTAGCAGAGATATCACCGCGAATATCGGAAAATTCATCGTCCACATGCCTCTGTAGATTCCCGATCATATCTTCCAAGGATTTCTGCACGGTCTGGATCGTCTGATTCAGTTCTGCTATATCCTCTAAGTGGTCTTGCCAGTATTTTTTATCCCGTGTGTCAACGTATGCGAGCAGGCTCGCTATTGCCGCATCATATTTTACTGTCAATTCTGCGCGCAAGCTGTTTACGGCATTGTCTGTGTACTCCTCATAATTGGCCTGTAAATCATCTAAATATTGGATAATCTCGTTGACGTTGTACATCAATTTTTGCAGCATCTCTATTTGAGAGATACTTGCATCCCACTGTGACGGGAGTGATAACCAAGTGGGAATCAAACAAGCCTTTTTTGGTAAATCCGCCATATCATCAACACCTCCCTCTAGTAAATTTTACAAAATAACGGACGTGAAACATCATCTATTAAATCATTTATAACAGTTATCAGGGTTTCGCGGTATGCCTGCAAAAGCTGTGCCTGCGGCATATTGTAACCGTCCTCCGTCACGTCCTCACTGTACACCTTGTTGTCTGTCCCGCCAGCCGTAACATTTGTATTGTCCTGTCCATTGTTTGTTGTAATATTTGTCGCATAGTCAGCGTTTCCCAGCCGATTTTCTGGCGTATCCTCAAAAACCGACCGGCTGCTCCCCGTGCTGTTCGTGTCGCTGTGCGTGTTTGTTTCGGTATCGTCTTTCCCTTCTCTGTGCGTCTTTTTTCCAAAACTTTTCAGCTTTTCGATTTCTAATTTTGTACTCTCATAAAGTGGGTTATATTTTGGCAATAGCAGATTTAGCTGTGCGCGAAATCTAAGCATAAAATATTCCACCGTTTCAAACTCGATTTCCCGCATGAGATTTTTAACCGCAAAATTTTCCCAAAATTCGTCGGCCATACCAGAATCCGCAAAGGTCACGCCGGATAAAAAGATTTCCTGCGCTTTCTTTATCCTCTCCCCAACGCTCATAATGTCATAGTCCCGCATAAATCTGTGACCGTTTGCGTCCGGCTGTATGTTGTACGGGTTTTTGTCCTGCGTGTAATGGTAAATGATCTCGCGCAATGTTATTGTATATTTACTCATCCACGTCTACCTCCGCGCCAGTCTCCGTATTTTTTGCCGCCGCGCTTGCGCCGCTTTCTGCCCTGCGCATCGTCTCTGCATACAGATATTCGGTTGCCAAACAATCAGGATTAAATTCAACGGTTATATTAGTGCCAAACATCCGGTTTACCTGCTCACAAGCCAACTGCCGCATAGACAGCGCGCCCGTTCTGTTTGCCATGTAATGTTCGTCGTTTCCGGTCGTTTCCGCGATATTAACACGCTCCGCTTTTTCAGCGCTCATGCTCCGATATCCAAGACGAGTTAAATATTCGCGGAATATAGCGCGCTTTTCCTCTTCCAGCTTATCACAAATATATTCTCCGCCGATATCAGCTACGCTTGTACTGCTCCCGCCGCGCATTAACAAGCTTTCATCTGCAATCACATATGGCATGCCTAGATCAGCTTCTCCGAGAATCCGTTCAACACTTGCTTTATTATCGGCATTTGTAATGATGATCTTGCTTCTCATCTGCTGTGCTACGTTCATTGTTTTCGCCTTTTGCACGTTTGCCAGCTGCCAAGCGTAGTATGTGATCTCTGGATAAAACGGTAAAAGCGATTTATCATTAAAGCAGATAACGCTGTTTTGCTCAGTCCTGCGCGCATGGTATCCACTCGCTGTGTTTATATATCTTGTCTTTGGTATGTCGTATATGTTAAATCGTCCCGCGTTGGTGGACGGGAGTGCCAAAACGCCCATATAAGGATCACGAAAAAACAGCACATTTCCGCGCAAGATTAAAGACTGCTCCAATACGCGGGGACTGATGGACGGCGGAAGACTGCGCCATACAAAACGCTCCACCGCCAGCAGATAAAGCTGTATTTGGTAGTGTGTTTGTATCCGCCGTATATACTGCTTGTTTCTTATGTTGCAATCAAAACCAACACCGCAAATGCCAAGCGGATCGGATGTATAGCCGATACTGCCCATTTTTTTTTTCACCGCCTTTTAACCATTATTTCCGTATGTACCTACATTTTCGTGGTCTTGCCAAAACGTAACACCGTTCAAAAACATCGCTCTTATCTGCTGTAAATAATCGGACGGTATCGCGCCATAGATATTTACGCTTGCGCATTTGATGTAGTTATAGCGCGGGCGCAGTGTGATATGGGGTCGGCCGACGCGGTTTACCTTATAGCCGTACATATCAAAATAGTTGTCCAGACGGTTGCGCCATTCCTGCCGGATACTGTAAAATCTTATCGCAATATGGTAGCTGTCGTTTGCCAATATTGCATTGTCGGCCCCGCTCGACGCACCAGACAGCGACGTGCCCTCTGTATGCTGTGCAATCGCCATTCTTTCACGCTCCGCGCTCTGCTGATCGGAAAGCCGGCGCTGTTGGAAAACACCGATCTTTCTACTGAGGGCTGGGTGACCGC
>CANRII010000159.1 GCA_947630685.1 uncultured Ruminiclostridium sp.
GCCTTTTGCAGGCGGAAAAAAGCTCGGTATCTCCCGTCTGTCCCGCAATATCCGCCATAGCGGTGTAAAGATATACCGCCCTCACCGCGTGACCCGTCGCGTCGGTCTGCTCTCTTACCGGCTTGCCGCTTTGCTGATAATCATTGTCCGAACCGTCGTTTCCCCAGACCGTCCAGTTCCTTTTTTGCCGCTCTTTTTTATAAAAGTTATTGTCCACTCCCCGCACGTTTATAAAATGCTCGGCAAGCTCAAGGCATTTTTCCTCTTTGCTTACCCGATATAATTTCATAAGCGCAAGCTCTATCTCGGGATGTCCGGGATAGCCCTCGTTACCCTCGGTGATAAAATGTTGGTAGATATGCTCAGCGTTTTTCAGCATTACATCCAAGAGTCTGCGCTTTCCGGTAACCTCGTAGTATGCGGCGGCAGCCTCCATCATATGACCGCTGCAATACAATTCGTGACCCTCCAGCAGATTTGTCCAGCGCTTTTCCCTGTCCTTTATCGTGTAATAAGTATTAAGATAACCGTCCTTGTCCTGCGCCGCCGCTATCTTTTCTATCAGCTCGTCAACAACTTTTTCCAATTCTTTATCCGGAAAATTTGCCAGCGAGTACGCTGCGGCCTCTATCCACTTTGCCGCGTCGCTGTCCTGAAATACCTGCCCGTAAAATCCGTCGCCGATATCCTCGCCCGAAAGCGCCCTTGCCGCGTTGATGAAATTTTTTACGACATGGCTTTTTTCCGCGCCCTCGGCGTTATCGTTCAGCACGTCGTACATATACGGTATCACCGTTTCCCTGACTAAACGCTGATATCTACCGATAAAACCGCCGGAACGGTAATTCTTCACCTCAAGCTGCTTTTGACGTTTCATTTTTTCTCTCCTTTTGAATGTTCACGGTTCTTAAAAAATATGAATCGTGAACAAAAACTCTGCCGTAATAATTTACTCTTTGTAAACTATCACGGCATTTTGTCGTATTGTAATATTATTTACCGTTCAAAAACTCCTCCGCCTTGCGGAAAATTTCCTTATCCTGCTCCCAGTTGAGCATTTTCCATACGTTCCCGCTGTCAAGCAGCCAATCGCCGATGACCTCCTCGCGCTGTATGGTGACCGCGTCGGAAAGCTCGAATCTCCCGATAAAAAACACGCTGGTCTTTATCGTATCTTCAAGCGTGGTAAAGGTGTATTCCGCGCGAAAATCCTCCGCTAAGCTCACCTTAAGCCCGCACTCCTCGTACACCTCGCGCAAAGCGGTATCTTTTTCGCTCTCGCCGTATTCGATATGCCCTTTCGGAAAGCCGATATGTCCGCTCTTATTCTTGATAAGAAAGTACCGCCTGCCCTTGTCGGTGTCGCAGTACAATACCGCGCCGCAGGTCTTTTCGTATTTTGCGTACAGCTTGCTTGTGTAATAGCTTTCCTGAAACTCTATTGCCTTAAGGATATTGCACTGGCAGCATAACTCACTGCCGACAAGCTCTTCGGGTACTCCCACCCACTTATCCTCGTTGTCGTCGCTGCGCATTACCACCGCGATTATAGTAACAACAGCGCTGTTTACCGGCTTATCTATGCCGAGGATATACACGTCCTGTTCCTCGCCGTCGCCTGCAAAAATACCCTCTACATAGCCGTAATTTATAGGATATATAAGCCCCTTATGCTTGGGATGCTCCGAGCCTATCGGGCGGTCAACGGTGACTCTCACGCTTTTGCCGATGTAAGAAAGGTCATTTTTCGGTATCGTCATAGTTCCCCCTACTGCTTACGCGCTAAATAATAATCGTCGCCGCTTGTATAATACGGACAGTCCGCGTTATTGCCGCTTATAAATCGGCTCATTTCGTCCTCGTCAAGATCCATCGTACAGATATAGTAATCGTAATACTCGTCGTACTGATAATACCGACAGTTTTCGCAGTTGGTCATCAGACCCCCGCTTTCTGCCATTTCATGGATATATCAAGTGCGGTGACGCTGTGGGTCAGCGCGCCGAGGCTGATTATATCGACGCCCGTTTCGGCGACCGCGCGGATGTTGTCCAGCGTCACGTTGCCACTCGCCTCCAGCTTTGCACGGTTTGCCGTAAGCTGCACCGCCTGCGCCATCTGCTCTATGCTCATATTGTCCAGCATGACTACGTCTGCACCGGCGTTCAGCGCCTCTTCAAGCTCCGCAAAGTCCCTGACCTCTACTTCTATCTTCAGCATATGCCCCGCTTTTTCTTTCAAAGCCGCGACCGCCGCGGTTATCGAGCCGTATGCGTCGATATGGTTGTCCTTTATCATAGCCGCGTCGGAGAGATTATAGCGGTGGTTGCGCCCTCCGCCCATCAGCACCGAATATTTCTGCAAGGCTCTGAGCCCCGGCAGAGTCTTTCTGGTATCGCATACCGAAGCGCCGGTACCCTCCACCGCCTGAACGCATTTAGCGGTATATGTGGCGATACCGCTCATGTGCTGCAAAATGTTCAGCGCGGTGCGCTCCGCTTTGAGCATAGCGGCGGTATTGCCGTGAAAACGCGCTATCACGTCGCCGTAATGTATACTTTCCCCATCGGGATAAAGCAGATCTATCTGGATATCGGGGTCGAGTATCGAAAACGTCCGCGCCGCGACCTCCAGTCCGGCAAGCACGCCGTCGGCTTTCGCTACAAAATATGCGTCGCTTACTCCCTCGGGATTTATCAGCAGGTCTACCGTGCTGTCGATATAGTTTATATCCTCTTTAAGCGCGGTATTCACCACCTCGTCGATGTATGCGGGAAGCAGTTTCATTTTATCTCCCCCTTTTCCTTTCCCTCAGCGACTACCTCGCCGAGTATGATATATGCCACCGTGGTAAGAGATTTTGCCTCTATATAATCCGGCGTTATCTCATATCCGCCGTTATACAGCATGTCTTTAAGTTCCTCCACCCGCGCAAGATGCTTCTGCGCCTCGGCATAATTAGGCACGACAAAATACGACCTTTGCATGATATGGCGTATCTCGGTGCGTATGCCGGACGGCAAAGGCTTTCCGTTTGGAGAGGGGTATTCAAATTCCTTTTCGCCCAGCTGCTCCGGCTGATACTTTTCGTTGATATCCTCCGCGATGAGCCGGCTGAATACCAGCGCTTCCAGCAGAGAATTGCTTGCAAGCCTGTTTATGCCGTGTACTCCGGTATGCGCGCATTCTCCCGCGGCGTATAAGCCATTTACGGTGGTCGCTCCGTGACCGTTTACCGCGATACCTCCCATAAGATAATGCTGGCAAGGGTAGATAGGTATAG
>CANRII010000160.1 GCA_947630685.1 uncultured Ruminiclostridium sp.
GCGGATTTAGCTCATCCGGTAGAGCGCCACCTTGCCAAGGTGGAGGTAGCGAGTTCGAGCCTCGTAATCCGCTCCAGATACGGCGCTATAGCCAAGTGGTAAGGCATTGGTCTGCAACACCATGATCCCCGGTTCAAATCCGGGTGGCGCCTCCAAAAAAACTACCGTTTTCCAAACGATCAGGTTAGAAAACGGTAGTTTTTGTTTTAATCCTTTTTGTAGGATACCAAGGTCATTTTGTCGTTTATCACGATCGTTTTTTCTATCTTACGGTATCCTGCTTTTTCATACAGGCGGCAGTTTCCGGTTTCCTGCAATACGGTTTCTAATTCCCAGTTTGAATTGCCGTGGATATCCTCTGCTTTTCGTATAGCTTTCAGCGCTATGCCTTTTTGGCGATAAGGCGGCATTACGAAAATAGGGGATATTTTTTTCGCTTTATCCGGTCGCTTAGCATCTATCACTCTTACAGCGCCAACGATATCGCCGTCCGCCTGAATGAAGTAATAGTATGTAAACGGCTGCTTCAGCCTGTCGAGAATTTTGCTAAGCGGTTCGGCGGCGGGACTGGTATCAGTATCGTGATATTTGTTATACATATCCGAAAAAGCCTCGACCTGCATCTTCCAAAGGAGTTCGCCGTCTTTTAGGCCGGCGCGGATCAATTTTAAGTCCATTTTAATCTCCGAAAGATACTCCTATGCTTCTTCCGGTGATGACCAGCTCGTCGTCCTCTTTTACAAATTTTGTTTTCATCGTAACGTCGGACAGCTTGTTCTCGGTGATGTCGTTGCCTATTTTCGCCACGGTATAGCCGTATTTTTCTTCTTTTATAAGCATAGCGGCTCTCGCTCCGAATTTTGTCGCAAGTACGCGGTCATAAGCTGACGGACTGCCGCCGCGCAGGATATGTCCCGGCACGACCGCTCTCGTTTCCACTCCGGTAGCGGCTTCTATCTGCTTTGCTATGCGGTTGGTAACGGTGGTCTCGCCGGATTCAGCCCGCTTTTTAGCGCGTTCTTTCTTTTTCATCGCCGCTTCCTGCTTGTCCATCGCGCCCTCTGCTACAGCGATTATCGAGAATTTCTTGCCGGATTCGGCGCGCTTTTCGCAGGCGTCTATGACCTTGTTTATGCTGTAGGGTATCTCCGGGATAAGGATTATATCCGCGCCGCCCGCTATACCGGAATACAGCGTCAGCCAGCCGGCCTTGTTACCCATTATCTCGATCACCATTATCCTGCGGTGAGAGGTAGCGGTAGTGTGCAGACGGTCAAGCACCTCTGTTCCTATATCTACCGCGGTATGAAATCCGAAAGTCACGTCGGTGCCCCAGATATCGTTGTCTATGGTCTTGGGAAGACCGATTATGTTAAGTCCCTCCTCGGAAAGCAGATTAGCGGTCTTGTGCGTGCCGTTTCCTCCTAGGGTAAGTATGCAGTCTAATTTCTGCTCTTTATAGGTGGATTTCATCTCGGCGACTTTATCTATGTTGTCCTCTTCGATCACCTGCATCATTTTGTAAGGCGTGCGCTTGGTACCGAGAATGGTGCCGCCTTGCGTAAGTATGCCGGAAAAATCCTCCGGCTTCATAAGCCGGCAGTCATTGTGGATAAGTCCGTGAAATCCGTCGGATATACCGATTATTTCGATATTATCCTCCCCAAACATGGTGTAGCAGGCTTTTGCCGCACCGCGTATCGTGGCGTTGAGTCCGGGGCAGTCCCCTCCGCTGGTAAGTATTCCTATTCTGCGCTTTGCCATTTTTGCAGGTTCCTTTCTTTTTAATTGTCGGATGTTCGTCCTTATTGTAAATAGTATCACAAATTGTCCGTTCTGTCAAGAAGAACGGCACACAAAGCTCACCGCTTGAAAAAGTCTTACGGTTATGGTATTATATAGGTACATCTGATATGCGTCGGAATTTTTTTAGGCAAGGGAGGTTTTCGGATTGGACGGCGAAATTTTTGCGGCGGCAAAGCGCTTTTTCAGAAAAGCCGCGGATGTACTGTATCCCGCGCGCTGTCCTGTATGCGAAAAGCTGATCCCTCTCGGAAAATATATTTGTGACGAATGTAATTCCACTTTTGAATATAAAAACTGCGAAACTAACATTTCCGGCTTTCCGCTGTACTACGTTTGCGAGTATAACGACGTTTCACAGAAGATAGTGCTGGGAGCTAAAAACGACTGGGACGGCGACAAGCTGGATTTTATGGCGAAAGCCGTTTGCGATATGCTTACAGAATACGGGCTGCGGGATAATGTCGACGCTGTGATCCCGGTGCCTATAAGCAAAAAGAGCCGTATGGAAAGAGGCTACAACCAGACTGAGAAGATAGCGGGGAAGATATCGGAGCTTAGCGGGCTTAAAGTAATAAAAGCCGTGAAGAAGATCAAAAACACCGCTCAGCAAAAGCAGCTTGGACGTTCAGATAGATTGAAAAACCTGAACGGCGCTTTCGCTGTCAATGAATATTGCGATATAAAAGGGAAAACCGTACTGCTGCTTGATGACGTCTGCACGACCGGCGCTACTTTTATACATACGGCTAACGTTCTTATGAATGCCGGCTGCGCGGGAGTTGTATGCGTATGCTTTGCCAGAGCTGTGCTTTCTTTTGAAGATGGAGATAGTAAGGATAAGGAATACGCTGATACGTAATATCGGTGAGTCGAAAAAATTTTTTCCGCTAGGATAAAGGCAAAACAGGACAAGCGGCCGATTTTGCTATTGACAAACGCTCTCAAAATATATTATAATTTACAGTAGGTATGACGGTGTTTATCTCCGTCCGTAAAAATTTAATAATATAGAATGAGAGGTAGTTTGAATATGGCTTACTTGTTGGGTGTTGATATCGGTACCTCCGGCACAAAGACCGTGCTTTTCAGCGAAGACGGCGCGCCTGTCGCTTCCGCGTTGTATGAGTATCCGCTCTATACGCCGCAAAACGGTTATGCGGAGCAGGATCCCGCCGACTGGTGGAATGCCTGTGTGAACAGCATACGCGACGTGGTAGCAAAAAGCGGAGTGCCTGCCGACGAGATAAAGGGCATTGGTCTTTCCGGTCAGATGCACGGATTAGTTATGCTGGACGGTGAAAACAAGGTCATCAGAAACAGCATTATCTGGTGCGATCAGCGTACTTCCAAAGAAGTAGGCGAGATAACCGAAAAGGTAGGTCACGACCGCTTGCTGGCTATCACCGCAAATCCCGCTATAACCGGCTTTACCGCCGCAAAGATAATGTGGGTAAAGAACAATGAGCCGCAAAATTA
>CANRII010000161.1 GCA_947630685.1 uncultured Ruminiclostridium sp.
AATTCCGATCTAGCGGATTCACAAAAGACGAATGATGATTTACAAAATGAGATCAGCACATTAAAAGAAAATATGTCTGCGGATATTGCCTTGAAAGAAAGCAAGATAGAAGAATTGAATTCCAATCTAGCGGATTCACAAAAGACGAATGATAATTTGAAAAATGAAGTTAATGCTTTGAAAGAGCATATTTGCAATATGGAAAATTCTCATTCATGGAAAATTACTAAACCTTTGAGAGCAGTCAAGCAATGGTTTTTGAAACGTTAAAGCAATATTGATCTGCTTTGATTTGTTAATTAGAAAAACCAAACTTGCAAACCCCGTGATTTCAAAGTAAACCACTGGGTTAAATTTTCCTATCGTTATATTATATTAGCCGCAAATTTATATATTTCAAAACATCAAAAATTGCCTGTAACGCAAGTATAAAAAAGAGTCTTATTTGTACTGATATATACCATGATTATATTTATAATTATTAGCATTGTGTTATTTTTACAGCTTAGAGCACTTAAAATGACGGTAACTTATGTTGCTTAAACCCGATTTAATAAAAATAAAAGCATATATCTTATATTAAATATAAATTAACGGCTCAACCTTTCGGTTGAGCCGTCGTGTATATACAGGAGGAAGACAATGGAAGCTAAAGCTGATATTCTCAGATAGTTCCGGTCACCGTCAGAGTGACGGAGGAAGGCGTTACCGACCATTCGCCGGTCGCGGTATCCTGAGTGTAGACTGCCGCGGGTACGGTGATAGCGTCGGCTGCCGTGGTGAATTGGCCGGTAGTTTCATCGTAGGTGTAATTGTCGGTACTGGTCCAGGACGCGCCGTTGTAGGTCACGGTTATATCGGACAGCAGCGGGTCGAACAGGTCGGACAGCACAACGCCCTGAGCCTCGGTCGCGCCGGTATTCTGTATCACGAAAGTATAAGTTACGGGACTGCCGTCGTTGACGGGAACAGGGGAGATGCTCTTAGTTACGCTTAACTGCGCCGCGGTATCTGCCGCAGTCTGGGCGGAAGCGGTCTCGGTCCTTGTACCGTCGGCCGAAGCAGCGTAGATAGTGTTGGTGATATTATTCCCTGTGCCGAGCGGCGCGTAGCTGTTCGCTGTCGCCTGGTAGATAAGCATAGCCTCTCCGTTGGCGGGAACGGTCAGTCCTGTGACGGACAGCCCGCTTGTCGAAGTTACCGTCGGGTCGGTCTGAAGCGTGCCGTCGGTAAAATATTTCAGCGAGCCGTCGGAGTAGGTCAGCGGGTATACTGTAGCACCGTTAAAGGTATAAGCGCCGAGATCGTCCGCTAAGCTGACTCCGGTAAGCTCGGTATCGGAGGTGTTGTCGATCACCGCAACGTAGGTTATCACATCACCGGGAACGTAGCTTTCATTTACGACATACTTTCTCACGGAAAGCGGGTCTATTATTTCGCCCTGCGCGGTGTTGGAGGATATCTGCGTACCGTTGTAGCTGACGGTAGCGCGGTTGGTGAAAATTGCCATGTGCTTTTTATCCTTTCTATATAGTCGGCGGTTTTCCGCCGCAATAACAGTTTATTCACCTAAAACTGATTTTGACACGAAAAAAACGCAGGAACTGCTTAAAGCTCCTGCGCTTTTATTGTTTACTTTTTGAATACAGCCACCGTTAATTCGCTTTGAGTTGAGGTTATCTCGGCATACAGCGGGGTATCTTCAAATTCCGACAGCGCTTTACTGTCGGTGACAAGCCGAGGGGTAAAGCCGTCCTCAAAGCTGCCGTTATTCTCGATGAAAATGCGGCAGCTCTGCCCGTCGATGTCAATGCCTTGCAGCAGATACCGTGCCGATAAAAGGACGCGGCCGTTTTTATAAGCGAACTGGGTGTCAGTCCCGCTGCCAAGTACCTGTCCATTAAAGTATTTTCCGCAAGCCTTACCGTTGAAGCTTACCAGGTTCACCTCACAGCTTTTACTTTTTACGCCCATGCTGCCGGTAATGTTTACATGAATTTCAAACAGCTTTTCCATCTTAATTAAATATCATCCTGAAATAGTTGTAAAGGTGAGGCGTAACGCTGCTGGGGTCGTGCCCGGTATTTGACATCAAATGCCATACAAGCTCTTCGCCGTTTCTTATAAACATAGCGCGGTATTGAGCGGGATTATTTCCTACCGTGCCGTCGCTGTTTGATGCGCTGAGCAGTAACAGTTTAGGCTTGATATCGCCAAATGTAAGCTGCTCTCTTTCAAGCTGCCACGGGGATCCGGTGCCGTTCACCAGTCCCGGAGCCGCACAGACAGCGCCGATATAGCCGAATATTTCGGGGTGGGAAATACCGATGAACAGCGACTCTCTTCCGCCCATAGAAAATCCGGTTATTGCCGTGTCCTCTCTTTTCTCGGAGACCGAGAACGTCTTATTTATAAACGGCATAAGGTCGGTCATCATGTCGTTTATGAAATTATCATAAGCGAGCGTGTTTTTGTCGTCCATTCCGGTGCAGGACGGAAGCTCCTTGCTGCAAAAGATATACGGACAGACAACTATCATTTCCTTTGCCTCGCCGTCGACGATAAGATTTGTCAGCATGGTGCTGATATGGACGATATCCCTTGTCATCCAGTCCTGACTGTCATAGTAGCCGTGCAGGATATATACGACCGGATATTCCTTGTCCTCGGAGTAATCCGTCGGCAGCAAGACGTTTACCGGCGTATCCCGCTCAGCGGTCGAGGAATAATATGTGTACTTCTCAAATTTTGGGTATTCTATGCCGTCGCGCTCGATAAGTATCTCTTTAGGCGCAAGCTCGGTAAGCATTTCCTCACATTTTTCCATATACGTTCCCTCCGTTGACTCGGTTTCGCTTTCCTCAGCGGACTGCGTTTCGCTGCTCTCGTCAGATTGAGCTGCGCTGTCCTCGATGGACGGTGTTTCGCTTTCCTCGGCAGACTGCGTTACGCTTTCGATAGCGGATTGCTGCGATGCTTCGCCGCTTATTGCGGACTGCTGTGAGCAGCCGGACAAAAGCGCCAGAGCCAGCAGCGCCGCCGTCAGTTTTGATTTTTTCATAAAAATTCCCCCTTATGCTTTAGTATACCACAAAGCGTTGATCGTTTCAATAGAATTTGTTTCTTGCAGGCAAAATAAATGTCCATTTGTCAATGATGTGAGACCGTTTAATTAGAAAAAATGAAAGCTTCTGTTTGAACGAGGAGCGTAGCG
>CANRII010000162.1 GCA_947630685.1 uncultured Ruminiclostridium sp.
CGGTATCTGCTGACCTGCGTACTGCTGCGGTATCTGCTGACCTGCATACTGCTGTTGCGGTATCTGCTGACCTGCATACTGCTGCTGTGGCATCTGCTGACCCGCGTACTGCTGCTGCGGCATTTGCTGACCTGCGTACTGCTGCGGTATCTGCTGACCCTGCGTGTACTGCTGTTGAGGGATCTGCTGACCTGCGTACTGCTGCTGCGGTATCTGCTGACCCGCGTACTGCTGAGGTGTCTGTTGAGCCTGCGCGTACTGCTGCTGGGGTATCTGCTGACCCTGTGCGTACTGCTGCTGAGGTGCCTGCTGTGCGGCGCTTTCATCGTCCGAGCCGAACTCCTCCACTACCTGACGCCAGTTTTCCTCGACGTTGTTATCTTTATTTTCCATATTGATTTCCTTTCTGTCATCGTAACTAAGACAGTAAGACTAAAGCCTTTTTGTTAATTGTAGCATACTTATTAAAGAATTGCAACAATTTTGACCAAAATCCTGAAATTTCCACCGCCTTTTTTCTCAAATAATAGGTTTTATGTTATGGTACAAACCGCTTTTTGTTATATTTATACAAAAATATCCCCCGGCATTTCTGTCGGGGGATACGTTATTTATGCTGTGTTATTACAGTATAATTCTTACTGGCTTACCGCTGCGTTCATATCTTCGATACGCTTTTCGATAGCGGGCAGCACTTCGTTACGCTGCTGAACGTAAGATGTACCGTTCATTACAGGGTAGAAGGTAAGAGTCTCGAGCGGGCTGTCGCCGGATCCGGGATCCGCGATATCCTGACCGATACCGTCTCTGAAGTCAAATACTGCGGTAAAGGTTTCGGGATCTTCCATGAGGTCTATACGATCCATGATGTACTCGGGGCACTCATAGGATTCCATGAACTGCTCACGGAATGCCTGGTTTACAGCTTCATCCTGCGAGCAAAGTGCGTTGCAGTAGATCCAAGCCTTGTAGCCGTCTATGTTTCTTGCAGAAGATACCAGCATGATCGGGTCGATCTTCATAGGCTGATAGTATTCATCGGAGCCGGGCATCTTAGGATACGGAACGAACTGTACCTCGTCGTCATCCCAGTCCTTGTTGTTTCTCTTGAAGGTACCTACAGAACCGCTGCCTTCAAAGGACCACTTGCCGTCCTCAAGGAAGAGCACGTTACCTGCGTTCCACTCTCTGGGGTTGGTGTTCCAGCCTGCGAGAACTTCTCTCGGATAACGGAGAGATTCGCCTGCTTCATCATCAAAGAGCTGCAGCATTTCCATCAGCTTTTCAATGTTTGCATCGTTGAAGTGGCCTACCAGCTTGCCGTCCTCAAGTGAAATAAGAGGAGTACCGGTGGTAGCCAGCAGTCTGTTCTGGAACCAGTAGCCGTCTATAGCGTACTTGCCGTTGTCGGGGTCGGTGAATGTACGGCAGGTCTCTAAGAAGCTGTCCCAATCCCATTCGCCGTTCTCAAACTGAGTCCAGGGATCCTCAACGCCTGCCTGAGCGGCGATGGACTTTCTGTACCACAGAACGGAGTTGCAGCCTACCGCAACAACGGGGCAGTAAATGTGGCCGTTCCACTGGAGGGAATTGATAACATCCTTGGTGTCTGCCCAAAGGTCGTCGTCAAAGTTAAACAGGCCGTCAACGCTCTGGAACAGGTTTTTGTAAACGCTGTACGGATAGTTCTCTATCTCGAACGGGAAGCAGTCGGGTGAATCGCCGGACTGTACCATAGACGCCAGTCTCTCGTATCTGTCGGCATAGGATACGTTTAAGTTGATGAACAGGTCATCGTCATTTGCGGCGCTGTAGCCGTCGGGAACTCCTGCGGGAGTACCGTACATCTCTTTGAACAGCTTTACTTCGGGTGAATTTTCGTCGATAGCCCACCATGCGAGCCAGATCAGCTTGTTGTCGACTTTGATATTTTTCACATCATCGCTTACGGAACCTGCAAGATCGTTGGTAGCGTTGCCTACGTTACTGTTCTCGGTAAGAGTGATGATGGAAGATTCTTCGGATGCAGCTTCACCACCGCCGGTGCTGCTTCCGCATCCGGAAAATGTGCCTACAGCGGTAACCAGCGCGATCGCTCCCGCCATAGCTTTTAAGTACTTCTTCATTGTTTCCTCCTAAAATGATTTTTGTAGCAATACGAAATTAGCTCCAGGCACAATAGATATTACGCCTAATCATATTATATCATTTTGATAAGCTTCAATCAAGATGAAATATGTAACAATTTCTTTTAGTTTTTTTATATAAATGTAACAATTTTTAGTTCAAAGATTTAATTATTTACTTAAAATAAAGTGAAATTTCCTGATCGTGCTAAAGCAAAATCGGGAAATTGTCAAAATATGCGGTAATATTGTCAGCGGTCTATCTTTTCCGCCGCCGAGGTTATACAGATATCAAGCTCTCTTACGGTGTTTGTGTTTTCCTTTACTCTTTCGGAAATTCCGACCAGATCCTGCTCGATGTTCTTGATGGACATTTTTACGCTGTTTAGCACCTCTTCAACGCTGCGTATGCGGTTGGAGGTCTGCTCCGCAAGGCGGCGCACCTCCTGAGCTATCACATTGAAGCCCGCGCCCGCGTCGCCGGCGTGTTTTGCCTCGATAGAGGCGTTGAAGCCGAGCAGCGTCATCTGCGTAGCGACGTTCTGCAAGTAATTTAATATCGAATCGGTCATGCTTACGGTCCTGTCGGCGACCTCCGCACGATTGCTTATCTTTTCAAATTCCAACGACAGCGTTTTAATGCCGTCTATCAGTTCTCCGCTTTGCTCCTGCACCTGTTGATAGTCCGCTTTAAGCTCGGCGTTCTTTTCTTCTATAGCTTCCTCTGTCTGACGGGAGGACAGCTTTGCGTCGCAGATATCGCCCAGCATATCCGCAATGCGTAAAAGCAGCGCTGCCGCGTTGTTTACCTGTTCTTTTGTAGCGGCGGGTATCTGCTTCAGCGCGGAGAGATACTCGTCCGGATCAACGCCGAGCTCGTTAGCGGCGCGGATAGCTTCGGACACGTCCGGCTCTTCGGTCGGCGTCTGACCCCCGATGAGGGTCGCAGCATGAACGCCGTTTATTTTTACCGGAACGGCAAAGCAGGAAAGTCCCGCGGGCGAGGTGTATAAATACGGTCTTCCCGCACGGGCGGCGGCCTCTCCGGCGCTGGGCCTTTACGGCCGCCGCACACCGCTCCG
>CANRII010000163.1 GCA_947630685.1 uncultured Ruminiclostridium sp.
GATAAAGATAATGCTGCCCCTTTACTTCCGCGCCCTCTCCGTCATAATGGACGTTTTGCAGATGGCGGGGAAAATCGCCGGTATTGCCCTTTTCAACGTCGGCAAGCGCCTCGGATATCGCCATTACCGCGCTATTCGACTTAGGAGATGTGCAGAGCAGAATGACCGCTTCTGCAAGCGGTATCTTAGCCTCCGGCAGTCCAAGCTGCAAAGCGCTGTCAACGCAGGCTTTAACTATAGGGACGGCCATAGGATACGCAAGCCCTATATCCTCGCTTGCGGTAACCAGCAGTCTGCGGCAAAGCGAGGTTATATCCCCCGCCGCTATCAGCCTTGCCATATAATGCAGCGCGGCGTTTTCATCCGAGCCGCGGATAGATTTCTGAAACGCCGACAAAATATCATAATGCTTATCGCCGTCACGGTCATAGCTCATACTGCTTTTTTGAGTAAGCAGCTTTGCGGTCTCCATTGTGACGGTGTTGTTTTCACAAGACAAGGCGCAAAGCTCCACGGTGTTTACCGCCTTGCGGACGTCTCCGCCGCAGCCGTACGCGATATGCTCTATAACGTCATCGCCGACCGAAAACTCGCAGTCCAGCTCCTCCCCCATCAGCCTAAAGGCACGGCGCACCGCAGGCTCTATCTCCTTTGCCGTCACCGGCTTGAACTCGAACACGGTGCATCTCGATAAAACCGCATTATATACATAAAAATACGGGTTCTCGGTGGTAGACGCAATAAGCGTGATATCCCCGTTTTCAAGATACTCCAGCAACGTCTGCTGCTGCTTTTTATTGAGATACTGTATCTCGTCTAAAAACAGCAATATACCGTTTGCCGCGCTGAATGTGCCGAGGTTTGCGACGATATCCTTTATATCCGAGGTCGAAGCCTGAGTGCCGTTGAGCCGGTACAGGCTCATACTGGTCTGTTTAGCGATAATATTGGCTACCGTAGTCTTTCCGACGCCGGAGGTGCCGTAAAATATCATATTTGGTATCTGACCCTTGGTTATTATATTGTACAGCGGCTTTCCCTTAGCCAGTATATGGCTCTGTCCCACCACGTCCTCAAGAACGGACGGACGGATCCGGTCAGCTAACGGCATTTTCTCAGTCCTTTCCTAAAAATCCCTCTATATGAACGGCAAGAAAACTATTATCTTATATTCTTGTGTTTTTCAAGCAATATGCTTATTTTCTTATGCGGGTCTATCACCTTTCCGGTGGAAACGTCGTGATTCAGCGCCATAATAAGGTATGCTATATACTTTGACACGTCAACATCGCAGAACCATTCTCTCGAAAGCAGCTCCGGAGTGCGGTAAGTCAGATTCGTACCGAACACATAATCTATCATGCCGTCCTTATGCGCCTGGTCAAATTTTTCGAGGCCGTTAGTAAACAACGGATATGTAGCGTAAGTGATTATTCTTCTTGCCTTGCGCTTTTTAAGCTCTACCGCGATATCCAGCATGGATTCGCCGGAGGAAATGATATCATCGGCAACGAACACGTCCTTGCCCTCTACCGAATTGCCCAGATACTCATGCGCAACTATCGGATTTCTGCCGTTTACCACCTGCGAATAATCGCGGCGCTTGTAAAACATGCCCATTTCCACCTCAAGCACCGAGGCATAGTACATATTTCTGTTCAAAGCGCCCTCGTCGGGACTTACCACCATGAAATTATCCTTATTTATCGACAGATCCTTGATATTGTTGAACATTGCTTTAAGCACCTGATAAGTCGGGATAACATTGTCAAATCCCATAAGCGGGATAGCGTTGCACACTCTCGGGTCATGCGCGTCGAAGGTTATGATATTTGACACGCCCATAGCCTCTAATTCCTGAAGCGCTACCGCACAGTCAAGGGATTCGCGGTAATTTCTCCTGTGCTGTCTGCCGCCGTAAAGGATAGGCATTATGACGTTTATCCTGTGCGCCTTTCCGCTTACCGCCTGAATTATACGTTTTAAGTCCTGGAAATGGTCGTCCGGCGACATTGCGTTGTCCATACCGAACATATTATAGGTGCAGCTGTAATTTCCAACGTCCACGATAAGGTAAATATCATCGCCTCTGACGGTGCTTTTAAGTATACCCTTTCCGTCGCCGCTGGAAAAACGCGGACACTCATTTCCGATAATAAAGTTATCGTACTTATATCCCGCGTTGTTCGACCACTCTACAAGATAGCTGTTTATCTTTTCCGCCAGCGGCTCGGAACCTCTCAACGCGATAAGCGCGAGCGGAGCGACTCTGTTGGAATTGGTAAATATGATCTCGCTTTCACTTGTTTCTTTTGCCATTTTTATTTCCTCTCTTTATACAATGTTCATTAATAATTAACGAAAAACTCCTTAAACCAACAAAACGAGGGAATCGTTCTCTCGTTTTGCCTGTATTTTATTCGTATAACGGGTATTTCTTACAAATGCCTGAAACGATCTCTCTGACCTTATCGGCATTGGTATCAAAATCGGACGCGGTAAGATAAATACATTCACCGATAACCTTCATATCGTCCTCTTTCAAGCCTCTGGTGGTAACGGCAGGAGTACCTATTCTGACGCCGCTTGTTATAAACGGACTTTGCGGGTCGTTCGGTATAGCGTTCTTATTGACTGTGATATACACCTCGTCCAGCTTCTTTTCCAGTTCCTTGCCGGTAATGTTGAATGGCTGGAGATCCACCAGCATAAGATGATTGTCCGTACCGCCGGAAACCAGCTTAAAGCCTTTTTGCAAAAGAGTATCGGCTAAAGCGGCGGCATTCTTCACCGTCTGCTTTGCATACTCGGTAAACTCCGGCTTCAGCGCCTCGCCGAAGCAAACGGCCTTAGCGGCGATGATGTGCATTAGCGGACCGCCCTGCGTACCCGGGAAAATAGCCTTGTTTATCTTCTTTGCAAGCTCCTCGTCGTTAGTGAGGATAAGTCCTCCTCTGGGTCCTCTGAGCGTCTTATGAGTGGTAGTCGTGACGATATCGGCATAAGGTACCGGCGACATGTGCATTCCGCCTGCGACCAGTCCGGCAATATGCGCCATATCCACCATCAGGTACGCGCCGACGCTCTTTGCTATCTGCGACATCTTTTCAAAATCTATCGCTCTGGGATATGCGCTTGCGCCCGCTACTATCAGCTTGGGCTTATGCTCC
>CANRII010000164.1 GCA_947630685.1 uncultured Ruminiclostridium sp.
CTCCTACTCTTCCCAGGCTCTCCATGCTGAAATTACGAGAGTAGGTGTAATCCTCGTCGGAGGCGTCGCCCCAAGCGCAGATCATCGCACCGGCCTTTAAGGTGATGCTGCCGTCAAAGTTGAATTCTTCGGCGGTCTGTCCGTTCGCGGGAACGGTAAAGACTACCTGAGCGGTGGTGTCGTTCTGCTTTTCGGCGGATACAACCTTGCCGTTTTCAAAGTCCTCGCCGAGCGCTACCTGCTCCGCTTTTATATCGTCCGAGAACGAACCGTTCTCAACGTATGCGATGATCGTGAATTTAAGGTCGTCGCCGTCCTGCTCTATCGCGTCAAATACGGGATAGAAGTGCGCCTTTGCGGAGGAAACGGTAAGCTCTTCATCGGCTAATGTCAGCTTTTGGTCGTTAAGGATATCCGCCGCGGAATTTGCGTCCTTTGCGCCGTTTACCGTCATGGTAAGCTCAACGTGAGTGTCGTCCACCTTTTTAACGTCTGTTACGGTAACGTCGTTTTCAAACTTGATATTCTCCGCTTTAAGCTCGTCGAGCGGCTTTGCGGTACCGATAAGCTCAAGCTGTGCGGTCACCTTGTCGCCGTCCGCTTTAAGGGTAGACGCGTCAAAGCTGTTAGCGATAAGCTCTATAGGGATGCAAGCTCTTACATCATAGCCCGCTTCCTTTATCGCCTGAGCTCTGACAGAGACAACGCCGTCGACATAAGCGAGTCCGTCGGGCTTTGTAGGCTTGCCGACAAGCTGCATGGTAAGGTTCTTGCCGGAGCAGCTAAGGCTGTCTATCTTCATATCTTCAAACGAACCGGAAAGCGTTATATCGTCTTTAGTAACGTTATCCGCAAAAGAACCGTCATTCAGCTCAAGGGTGAGCCTGGTTTCCTCGGCGTTAGACAGTACCGAGTCGATGTTCGGGGTAAGCTCAAAATCCTTGAAGTCTACGCCGAGGTCGACGGTCACGTCCTCGTCGTTGTACTTTTTATTCAAGCTGATAGTATAAAATCCGGTCAGCTCGGTGGCAGCGTCGGGGTCGGTAAAGGACAGCTCCAGCTTATCCTTTTCGGCGCTTACGCTCTTTACCTCGACGTTTTTAGAGGTTACATATTCATCGATATTTACCTCGGCAGCTTCGGGGAGCGTCATATCGCTGAGATCCTCCTCCGAATTTACCGCGCTTTCCGCCAATTCGTCAAGTGCTTTCTCGTAGTCCTCTTCCGCCTTAGCCTGCGCGGCTACATAGCCGTCGATGTCTATACTCTCATAAGATACGGTCACGTCCTCCGCCTTTAAGTCGGAAAGGTCTATCTTAGCGGAGGTAAGCGTTGCGGTGTAATCTCCGCTTTCGTTAAATGCTACGTTCTGCGCTTCGATAACGTTATCCTCTTCATCGGTAGTATCGGAGGAAGTATCCTGGATATTTCCCGACGGAGTTCCCGGCGTATTGCCGGAAGAAGTGGTCGCGGTATCGGAGCATCCGGTGATAAGCTGTACCGACATTGCCGCCGCTAATGCGACAGCAATGATTTTTTTAAGCTTTCTTTTGGTCATATTTTTCACTTTTCATACCTCTTCGTTTAAGCCGCTGATGTTTCGGATAAGAAAATGTCAAACTTACGGTATCAATATGGCGACTTTATTTACCGCCGTATTGTTGCGGCCGTGCCATACCATCGTGCGGTTTTGGCAGATGTCGGACTTTTTCTTTGCATCCCAGTAGCAAAGGTTTGTATAGGTGTTCCAGGATTTTTTGAGAAGTCCGCCGGTCTTGCCGGAGCTGTGAGTAAGCGCAATACCGTAAAGGTTGTTGGGATCTGCGTTATCGCCGCCGTTGCCGCGCTGTTTAGCCTGATTAGCGTATTCTTCATTTATTTTTATACCCGCGTTGGTAAGCTCTTCGAGCAGCGTTCTGCCGCTGTCCTCTAATCTGTTGAAGAACTCGGTGACTTGCTGGTCGGTATAGTTTGCAAAGGCTCTGAACTGGCCGTCCGTTTTATAGCAGTTATCCACCGCGGTTACCGTGGTGTTCAGCGAGTAGCAGTAGGGTCTATCCTCTTTCTTCTCACGGTTGGGTCGTAATGGCCCATCATTGAAATATACTTCTATAGCGCCGAACTCGTCAACAGACCAGTGACCACCCGGCTCGTTATCCTTTACGTAGAGATAATCTCCGGCGTAAGCGTATACTCTGACATTCGATATCTGCGTGAGACCTTCTCTTTCAGAGAATATATCGCTTTGATAGTTAGAAATGTCCTTATTTTCTAACTTGATCTTATATTCCTTTTCCAATTCCTTGGCAGCTTCAGGATAATGAGCGCAATATATTTTTTCAGTCAATTCCGCCGCATAAGGGCTGCTTTTCGTAGAATTGTAGTATTTTTGGTAGAAATCGGAATTTAACATCTCAGTTTCAGCAGGACCTTTGATATTCATGCCGCAATCCTCTTGAAGCTTAAGAGTGACATCGTCTTTGTAGATAGGCATATCGAACAGACGTTTGCAGGCCTCCTGATACAGATCCTCGTCGGTCGTATCTATGGTATCCATATCAATGCTGTAATAATCCTCTTCCTCGGTAGCGCCCTTATGGACAATAAGCTTGCCGTCGGCGTCGGTCTCTAACTTATAGCTTGCCAGCTTATACCAGCGGATAAGATCCATAGCCTCTTCAAGAGTCTTTAATACGCTTGTGCGGTAAGCCTTTTTGAGCATATACGAGGTAGTGGAGAAGTTGTCTATATTTGCATAAGCCTGATCCAGTGCGGTGAGCGGGTCGCCGCCGTCGCTCAGCAGCAGCTGATTGCATACGAGGTCAAACTGCTCCATCAGCAAATTAAAGTCATCCTGATAGCTTTCATATCCCGCGTCCATATTTCTGCACGCGTCGGCAAGAGCCACGGATAAGTCATAGCTGAACTGCGACGCGGTAGCATCCGGAAGGAGCTTTTCGGGCATTTCAACACCGAGGTCGTCGCAGCATTTTTCGGTGAAATATGCACGGCAAATGTCGATGTACTGCTGTAGGTCGCCGAGCCTTACTTCAAACTCGGTCACTATGCTTTTAAGCGCAGCCGCTTTCAGTCCGCAAAGTCTGTGATATTC
>CANRII010000165.1 GCA_947630685.1 uncultured Ruminiclostridium sp.
CTTGGAACGTGAAATACGCGTCCTCGCGTTTAAACCCGGTCGCCACTAGCTTGGAAAGGCTTTCCACCACCGCGAGCGCCGCCCCGTGATACGGAGATTGACGGCTTATAGCGGGATCGAAGCCCCACGCCATCACCGACGCGGTGGTGGTTTTTCCGCCCTTTACCGGCAATTTTGCCGCCATAGCCTGAACAGGGGTCTGCTGAGTCTTTCCGGAATACGGCATAAGCACGGTAGCCGCGCCTATCGTGGAATCGAACCGCTGTACCAGTCCCCTCTGAGAACATATATTAAGATCGGTGACAAGCGCTTCCCAGTCGCGGGAGGTATTTTTTCTGCCGGTGCTGTAGGATACGGCCGGAGCGGGAACATATATATCGGTGTGCTTTTCCGCGCCGTTGGAATTCAGAAATTCTCTTGAGATATCGCAGATAGTCTTGCCATTCCATACCATTTTCAGCCTCGGCTCGGCGGTAACGTCCGCTACCTTGGTAGCCTCGAGGTTTTCCGCCTTGGCAAGCGCGATAAACTTATCCGCGTCGTTTTTATCCACTACGACCGCCATTCTCTCCTGAGATTCGGAGATAGCAAGCTCGGTGCCGTCCAGTCCGTCGTATTTTTTCGGTACGGCGTTAAGGTCGATAAGCAGCCCGTCGGCAAGCTCGCCGATAGCCACCGAAACGCCGCCCGCGCCGAAGTCGTTGCAGCGCTTTATCAGCAGCGTTGCGTCCTTGTTTCTGAATAAGCGCTGGAGCTTTCTCTCCTCCGGAGCGTTGCCCTTTTGCACTTCCGCACCGCAGGTCTCGAGCGATTCTACGCTGTGGGATTTTGAAGAACCGGTAGCGCCGCCGCAGCCGTCGCGTCCTGTCCTGCCGCCGAGCAGAATAACAACGTCGCCGGGCTGAGGTCTTACCCTTACTACGTTTTCCGCGGGAGCTGCGCCTATCACCGCGCCTATCTCAAGTCGCTTTGCCATGTAGCCGGGGTCGTATATCTCTGCAACGTGGCCCGTCGCAAGTCCTATCTGGTTGCCGTAGGAGGAATAGCCCTGCGCCGCCGTCACGGTTATCTTGCGGGGCGGGAGCTTTCCGGGTATGGTCTTGTTCACCGGCAGCAGCGGATCCGACGCGCCGGTGACTCTCATCGCCTGATATACGTAGGAACGTCCTGAGAGCGGGTCGCGGATAGCGCCGCCTAAACAGGTCGCCGCACCGCCGAACGGCTCTATCTCGGTCGGGTGGTTGTGCGTTTCGTTCTTGAACATCAGCAGCCAGTCCTCGTCCTTGCCGTCAACGTCCACCGTCACTTTGACCGAGCAGGCGTTTATCTCCTCGCTCTCGTCAAGGTCGGGCAGCAGTCCGTCGGCTTTCAGCTTTCTTGCCGCCGCGGTAGCGATATCCATAAGGCAGACAGGCTTATTGCCCCTGCCCAGCTCCTCGCGGTCGAGCTTATACTGCTTGTAGGTATCCTCTATATAAGGCGCGTCTATCTTTACATCGTCGATTATCGTGCCGAAGGTGGTGTGGCGGCAATGATCCGACCAGTAGGTGTCTAACATTCTTATCTCGGTAAGAGTGGGAGCGCGCCCCTCTTTTTTGAAATATTCCTGACAGAACGCTATATCCCCCTCGTCCATCGCAAGAGAATAATGCTTTACAAAATCGGCGAGCCCCTGCTCGTCAAGGCCGCAGAAATCCTCCAGCACCGCTACGTCCTTGGGTACATCGTATTTTACGTCCAGCGTTTCGTACTGTTCAAAGCCGCACTCTCTCGATTCCACCGCATTTATAAGATAGTGCTTTATCCGTGCGAAATCGTCGTCGGACAGCTTTCCGCTCAAAATATACAGCTTGGCGTATTTTACGGTCGGGCGCTCGCCCTGACAGAGCATCTGTATACATTGTGCGGCGGAATCCGCCCTCTGGTCGAACTGTCCGGGGAGAAATTCCACCGCGAACATTCTTTCGTCGTCCTCAAGCTGCGGCAGCGAATAATACACGTCGTCCACCGCCGGCTCGGAAAATACCGTCGGGGTAGCCTTTTCAAAGTTCTCCTTTGACAATCCCTCGGCGTCATAGCGGTTTATTATGCGGACGTCCTTTATACCCTTGATCTGAAGCGCGGTCTTCAGATCGGACAGCACCGCTTTCCCCTCTACCGCAAACTGCGGCTTTTTCTCTACATAAATGCGATATACAGACATTTCTGACCGTCCCTTTCTTTTACCGCCCGTCAAAGACAGGCTGTTTTCCTGTAAATAAGTATACTATACTTTGAGATAAAAAACAAGCCTTTTATTTACCTTTTGCTCATATCTCGACGCCGACGCAGTAATCTCCGCCGCACGCCGAGGTTATCCTTACCCTTACAAGGTCGTGCTTTTGCGCTTTGCTGCCGTATATCCTCACCGGAACATACTGCGGGATGAGCCCGTTTGCATAATCATTGCTTTCCCGCCGCTGTATCAGTACCTCCCGCACATTCCCCACCTGCGAAAGGTAATACTCTGCTTTAAGCTGCGAGATGATGCCGGTCATTATGCGGTATCTCTCGGCGGCAACGTCGGCAGGTACAAAGTCTTTGCGCTTTGCCGCCGCTGTGCCCTCTCTCACCGAGTAGGTGAAAACATGCCCGCCGGAAAAGCCTATGCTTTTTACAAATTCGCAGCTTTCTGAAAATTCCTCCTCGGTCTCCCCGGCAAAGCCTACCATTATATCGGTGGTTATCGCGCAGTCCGGGAACGAAGCGCGTATCATATCAACTATTTCGCGGTACTGCTGCGGAGTGTAGCGGCGGTTCATACGTTTAAGCGTCGCGGCGCTGCCGGACTGGAGCGACAAGTGAAAATGCGGGCAGAGCTTTTCCTCCGCCGCAAGCCTTGCTATATCCTCCACGGTGAGAAGCTCCGGCTCTAAAGAAGAAAGCCTCACCCTCTTCACATTCTCGGGCAGACAGGCGGCATGTACCGCGTCCGGCAGCCTAAGCCCTATCTCTTTGCCGTAGCAGGACATATTTATCCCGACGAGTATCACCTCTTTATGCCCCTTTGCCGACTGAAATTCCGCCTCGGCGGTTATATCCTT
>CANRII010000166.1 GCA_947630685.1 uncultured Ruminiclostridium sp.
CACGGTCAAAAAGATAACAAGATAATAAAAGAACTTTATAATGCTTACGCCAAGCAGCCAAATGCAAAGCTGCAACGCCGCGGACGTACTGTATTTCGGAGCCATAAAGTGCCCTTCATAGAAAGCGCACGCAGGGGGTTTTAAGGGAGGCAGCCCCTAGTCGAGGCTTAGCATAGCCCAAAAAACAAACCGCTCTCCAAAACGGAAAGCGGTTTGTATCATATTAAACTGAAATTACAGCTCTATAACTATATCGTTTTCGGGCTTTAAGATGCTGTCAAGTATCAGCTTGCCCTCTATCTTCTCGCCGTTGACGGTGACCTGCTTTACGCCGTGCTCGCTGCCGTTCGGGTTCTTTACCGTGACGTGCAGCTTCTTGCCGCGGAAAGTCTTATCCATCGTGTATTCTTTCCACTCGGAGGGGATCGACGGGTCGATAACGATACCCTTAGTTTCGGGATTAAGACCGAGTATACCCTCGGTAGTTCCCACCATAACGGTAGACGCGGTACCTGTCAGCCAGTGAACGTGCGCGCGTCCGGCAAACGGGCTGTCCTTGCCCTCTACAAACTGACCGTAAACGTACGGCTCAAGCACTCTATGCTCGGCGTTGTCGTTGTAGGTTGCGGGCGCGGCCTCTTTCCAGTACTTATACGCGCGGTTGCCGTGACCGAGCTTTGATTCGGCGAGTATCAGCCAGCCCTGCGGCTGAGAGAAGATACCTGCGTTCTCCTTGGTGCATTTGTTAAAGCATTGCATAAGCGCTCCGTCAAAGCCGTGCTCCACATAAGGCGGATACATTACCATTGCGCCGTAGGGGGTATTGAGCTCGCGCTCTACGCTGTCCATAGCCTTTTCGCCCTGCTCCTTGGTAGCAAAGCCGGAGATGATGGACCACGACTGCGGATTGAGCCACATGTTAGCCTCCGGATCGGTGCGCTGACCGATGACCGTGCCGTCCTCTTTATAACCTCTTATCCACCTGTCTTCGTTCCAGCAAGCGGAAAGTATCTTATCCAGATCGGCCTTTACCCCGTCAAGGTAGGTGATATATTCGCTGTCGTTCTTCTCCTCGGCGTAGGTGCGAAGGATCTTCACCGCGTAAACGAGCTGGAACGCCACGAAGGTGGATTCGCCTTTCTTGCCCAGTCTTAAGCAGTCGTTCCAGTCGGCGTGCAAGCCTGCCGGCATACCGTGATTGCCGAGGTTGTTCATCGAGAACATTATCGCTCTCTTAAGGTGATCGTAAACCGTGCCTTTTTCGCCGTCGTTGGCGTAGAATATCTCCTCGTCTAAGAATGCGTGGTCGCCGCTCTCGGAAATGTACTTATATATGGTGGGGAACAGCCACAGCGCGTCGTCCGCGCGGTAGCTCGGATGTCCGGTCTCCTTT
Organism: uncultured Ruminiclostridium sp.; assembly: GCA_947630685.1. GTDB lineage: Bacteria > Bacillota > Clostridia > Oscillospirales > Ruminococcaceae > Ruminiclostridium_E. Next base: position 1,394 of record CANRII010000166.1, read on the forward strand.
ACGTAATCCGGATCGTCCGGCGTGTTCTCGCTGCCGGCCTTATGAGTGTATTTTACAAGCGGAAGTCCCGCGCCGTTGGTGACCTGAGCGGACAGCATGAAAATTATCTGCTGCTTTGCCATTTCCGGAGCAAGGTGGATTATACCCTGTATATCCTGAACGGTGTCGCGGTAGCCAAAGCCGTTTCTAAGGCCGCAGTACTGGAAAGACGCCGCTCTCGACCAGATAAAGGTGATAAAGCAGTTGTACGCGTTCCAGACGTTGACCATGTTGTTGAAATCCGCGTCGGGAGTATTTACCACGAGATTTGCAAGCTTGGAATGCCAGTAGTTCTTAAGCTCTGCGATCTCTTTTTCTACCACGCCCTCTTTCTGATAGGACGCTATAATCTCGGAGGCGACGTTCTCCGGCTTCTGACCCATTATGTAAACAATGTCCTTAGTTTCGCCGGGCTGGAGCACTATATCGCTTTCCAAAGCGCCGCAGGAGTTGGTATTATAGTTGAGGTCGCCCTTAAGTCCCTCGGCTATGCCCTTGGGGCTTGCGTAGGTGCGGTAATTTCCGACGAATGCGTCGCGGTCGCCGCAGTAAGCGGATACCTCCGCCCTTGCAACGCCGAGGAAACGCTCGTTGTTCGGGTTTTTGAACACCTCGTTTTGCTTTTGCTGGATGAAATTGCCCTTGAAATAGGTGCGGGTGATGAACAGAGTATATTGAAGATTTACCTGATCCTGCTCGTAATTATTATCGTTTACAAACTCGCAGTAGCCGGTGACCGCCAGTTTTCTGGGGGTATTGCCGTTATTGGTGACCTTAGCCGCCCATACCTCGTAGGTGGCGTTCAGCGGAACGTAGTAAGTCACTTCCGACTTTATATCCTTATATTCGGAGGTGATAACGGTGTAAGCCGTACCGTGGCGGCATTCGCTCTTATACTCGTCGAGCGGCTTGCACACCGGCGACCATGACGCAGACCAAAAATCGTTGTCCTCAAGGTCTTTGATATAGATGTAACGGCCGGGCTGGTCGTTCGGAACGGAGTTGAAACGGTAGCGGATAACTCTGCCGTTCGCGCCGGATTTTACAAAGCTGTAGCCGCCCGCGTTATTGGAGATTATCGCGCCGTACTCCGGCGAGCCGAGATAGTTTGCCCATGCCGAGGGGGTATCGGGTCTTGTGATGACGTATTCCTTGTTTTCAAGGTCAAAATGTCCGTAATTCATATTCTGCTGTCCTTTCGTTTATCTGCCGAAAAAAGGCATTTTTCGCGCTCGGATGTTAGCCCTGTCCGAACGCCCTATAAATAAATTATATCAGTAATAACCGACCTTTTCAAGGGCGGTAATTTCAACAAAAATATAAAAGGGATTTTGTGCAATATAACGAAATTTTGGGGCGCTGCCCCAAACCCCTTTTTGGGGCTCTGCCCCAAACCCCGCAAGGGGGAATGTTTCCCCCCTTGACCCCTACAATTTTGGGCTCCGCCCAAACCCAATCGCTGAGCGCTCCGCGCTCAGCACTATGCGCTGCGCGCATAGATTCCCCCCCCCCCCC
>CANRII010000167.1 GCA_947630685.1 uncultured Ruminiclostridium sp.
GTCTTATAAGGCCTTGAGAGCATCGTCACCGAAGTGTCCGCACCGTATATATCGTTGGAATAGGTGCTTGCGGCGCTCTGGTTGTTGAAGTTTATTATAGCGCCCGAACCGTCGGGTACCATCATATAACCCTCGTCTTCAATGCCGCCTGCCGCAAAGAACTGTGCAAGTCCCACATCCAGCAGTACATAGCCGGTATTGTCGATTATCTCGGGTTCTTCTACCTCTTCCAGTAATACCTGAACGTTGATGTGATCGTCTTCAAGCGTTACCGTCATCGGTATGGTCATGTCTACCTTGCTGAAATTGTAGACCGCCTTAAAGCCGTTATCTATCTGGCTGAGCTCAAAATCCTTAGTCTTTATGCTGCCCTCGTAAGCGCTGAGCCTTGTCGAGGTGTGCTGATCTACATTACCGTACATAATGTAGAGCGGGGACTTCATGTTGGATACCTGAGCGCTCTTTGCTATGCTGTCGTTATCCGCGTTGAGCGGTGCGCTCCACCATACATAGCCGTCTTCCTTGGACTCTATGGCGTAGGTGGTATCCTCCTCGTTTACATACAGCGCAAGCTTGTCGTTTTCGCTGTATTTCTTCATCTTAGCGAGTCCCTGTTCGGGAGTGAGGTCTACCGCCTCTTCCTTATCCTTATCCTTGCCCTTATCGCCGTCGTCTTCAGCCTCTTCGGTTTCTTCGTCAGCGGCGTTTTCCTCGGTGGCTGCGTCGGAAGCTCCTTCATCTGCGGGAGCGTCGTCGGCAGACCATGCGACTACGGGACAAACGGAAACCAGCATCGCGGCGGTAAGCAATACAGCTAAAAGCTTTCTTTTTATCGTATTCATTCTACACCTCCGCTTACATGCTGAACCGGTACATCAATTCGGTGTATATCGAATAACCGAATACATATACCTGCTGGAACAAACTCATCAGCAGTACCAGTATGAACAGTATGATGACCATTGCGAATACCGTGAAGATTATCGCTGCGATGGTCTTGGGCACCGTGTACTGATGCACCGTCTTTATGGCGGATATCATCAGCACTACCGACCATACTATTCCGAAATACTGCATAAACACTATGAACGCCGATTCATTTCTTAACAGAACGTTGCTGGCGAGTATAACTACTACCTGGGTGATGAGGTACGGTACCAACGCGTAAGCGCTGACTACGCATATCTCTTTCATCTTGCCCTCGCCGTCGAACAGCGTACAAAGCGACCAGTTTCCCACGACCCATGTAAAGAACATGATTATCGTTGAAGTGAACAACGGAACTATATTGAATATCTTAACATAGTTGTTGTTGTAAAGGAAGCCTGTCATGACCGTCTGGCATACTGTAACAATGAAGAAGCAGAAAACTATCACAAGCGCGACCTTCATGTTGTATGCTTTCTTCCACCGAAGATCCTCAAATCCCTCGAACGGGTGTCTTGCTACGTAGAAAGGCCATTTCCAAGCGGGCATATCCAAATCAAATCTCATTATTGTGTACCTCCCGCTTTCTTCTTTTTCAGCTTTTTATATACCATCTTCAATGCAACGATCACCACGATCACCGCGACTATTATAATAATGAACCAGTTGAAGTTGTCACGCACGAACTGCATTCTGAACTGCTTGAACGCTCTGTTGTAACCGCCGCGGCTGTTCATATAGAAGTAATCCATCGCGGTCTCGTAATTGCCCTGCGACATTTCCGCGTTGCCCAGTCCTATATAAGCGAACCAGTAGTTGCTGTCACGCGCTAATACTTCGTTCCACGGCTCACGCGCCTCTTCGTACTTACCGTCGGTGTAAAGATCCATCGCCTCATGTACGATGTCGCCGAACTCCGTGCGCTTGAAGGTAGTTATCGAGGATTTACGCTGATCCAGTACATATACTATGTTCTGATAAGCCTCTACCGCGCTCGGCGTGTTGAACAGGCCTTTCTGGTTTCCGGTACCGCCGTAGATGAACAGCAGGTCGCACTCGTCGGTGTACTCGAAGATACGTCCGTTTCTGTAATCCAGCAGGCGGATAACTCCGTCCTCGTCAACGTCTACGTCGCTTATACGCGAACCGTAGTTTGCGTTCTGGTAATAATAGGTAGCCATATCACCGAAGATAAGCTCCGAATAGCCGAGCTTGATAAATACGTTCTCGCCCGCGGGATTCAGCTTCTTGAACACGTCGGTGGTCGCACTCTTCGACTCGGTAACGGTGTAGATGAAGCCTTCCTTATCTATATCGAAGTTCGAGAACTCCATCGGCACGTTCTGGATAAAGTTCTGAGCCGCTTCACGGTCGAGTATCGTTTTCCAGAACTTGTTTGCTATCGCCTGAGCGGTCTGCTCTACACGGTTAGCGCCGTAGTAGGAGCTGAATGTACCGTCCGGCGCAAACATTACCGCACCGTCTGTTATGGATCTGATGTTGACGTATACGTTGCCGGCAACGTCCACTACCACCTTATTCGGCTGGAATGTTACCTCGTCGTCGTAAAACTCGGAGGAGGGCTTGGTGTACTGCTGGAATATCGTACCGTCCTCATATACCGCGACCACGCGTCCGTTTTCGTAATCGGCGATATATATCTTTGTTTCTTCGTTCTGATTATCAGCGTCGCTGTCGTGGAACACGAATATTCCTCTCGGTCCGTTGAGCGTTTCGTACTGACCTGTTTCGGGATTGTAGAAGTAATCCATTATCGTCACGTTCGGCGAAAGGTCGGTATCGGTGATAATTATGCGGTCGTTACCGCTGTCTACTATGTAGAGCTTCTCGGTCTCGGTATCGATGAACAGATCCATCGGGTCGAGCATCGCGCCTACGTCTGTTACCTTTTCGACTGTTTCGCCGACCTGGTCCGAAATGGCCTCAAGCTGCTCGTTGGAGTTGTATCTGGTACCCTGTCCGAGGTCTATGCCGTCAACCACT
>CANRII010000168.1 GCA_947630685.1 uncultured Ruminiclostridium sp.
GACGGCATGTATGAGCGGGCTTGGATGAACGATGCGATAAAAACCGAGAACATCGCAACGGAATTTATCCGCAGAGCGGGAATACCGGCAAACATAAAAGGCTATCGCTATCTTAGAGAAGCGATAATTTACGCGGTGGAGGACGATACTATGCTTAGCCGGATAACCACGCGGCTTTATCCCACCATAGCTCAAATGTACAATACCACGCCTTCCTGCGTCGAACGCGCTATGCGCAACGCAATAACCATCGCGTGGGAGCGCACCGACCCGTACGAGCTTATCAGGTTGTTTGATAATATATATCCCGTTAATTCCTATAGACCCACCAACTCGGCATTTATCGCTTTCGCAGCGGATAAGATACGCCTTGCGCAGAAAAATAAAAAGTGTCCGTGGTGAGGGTAGGCATGCGGTAACCGGCTCGGGTTCGATTCCGCATGCCTATCTCACGTATCATACTAATTCCCATGAAATTCAGAAACGCTGCGGAAAAACCGAAACGCGATCTCCGCTTATTTACAATGCAAAAAATGTAAAAATTCGCAAATATTTGTCTGCAATTTATTACGACTACACAAAAGCTAAACACAGATTTTAGGGAAGTTTTTAATTCCATGACTTTTAGTGATATTATTATTTGTAAAATATTAGAATATGTTTTATTTTTTGTCAATTTAATAAAACGATTTTTGCCTATTTGTTATTGACAAAAGCTTTCGGTTGTGGCATAATATATTAAAAGGAGGTTTTTAACCATGGGAATTAAGGAAAATTTCAAAAGGGGCTCTCTTGAGATGCTTATTCTCCATCTTTTACAGGAAGAAGAGATGTACGGATATCAGCTTACTCAGGAAATAACAAAAAGAAGCAACGGTACTTTCCAGATAACGGAAGGCTCTATGTATCCGACTCTTTACAGGTTGATCGACAAGGAACTTATTTCCGACCGTCTTGAACTTGTGGGAAGAAGGCGCACACGTGTTTACTACCGTATCGAAGACAAGGGTCGTGAGTACTTAAAGAAGCTCAAGAGAGAGTATGAGCTTACCAGCGCGGGTATAGAAGCAATAATGGAATATGTGCCCGTTCCCGATGAGGACGACGAAGACTGATCCCGCTTTTTGGTTGCAGGAATTTGATTTTTGACAGTTTTTGCTTTCGGAGTACTATCTCCGAGTAAGGCGACCGTATTTAACGGTCGCTTGAATTTTGCGATACAGAAAGGCGTTACATAATACAAACGGCAATCGCAAAAGCGCGGTTAATCAACGACCGGGCAAGCCCGTTATTTAATGAAAGTGGTGATATTTACGGCAAAATATATAATAGACAGTCACGCGCATATTTTTCCCGATAAGATAGCGTCCAAGGCGTCGGTGAATATAGGCAGCTTTTACAGTCTGCATATGAGCTTTGACGGCTCGGTATCCCGATTGCTTGAGGAGGGCGAAAAGAATCATATAGATAAATTTCTTATCCAGTCGGTGGCTACCGTTCCGCAGCAGGTATCTCATATAAACGACTTTATCGCACGGGAAACCGAGGAACATCCCGATAAATTTATAGGATTTGCGTCGCTTCATCCCGACATGGAGGATCCCGCCGCGGAGATAGACAGGGTTATTTCTATGGGACTTAAAGGAATAAAGCTGCACCCGGATTTTCAGCAGTTTGCGATAGATGATAAAAGAGCTTACCGTCTGTACGAGCTTATCGGGGACAGGCTGCCTATTCTTATCCATACCGGCGACAGCAGGTTTGAATATTCCCATCCGCGCCTTATGGCTAAGGTACTGGACGACTGCCCGTATCTGAAAGTGATCGCGGCGCATTTCGGCGGCTGGTCTGAGTGGGAAGAATCCGAAAACGAGCTGTGCGGCAAAAACGTTTGGGTGGATACCAGCAGCTCGCTTTATCATCTGACGCCCGAAAAAGCGGCGGAGCTTATCGGCAAATTCGGCGAGGACAGGGTGTTTTTCGGCACGGATTATCCCATGTGGGACGCAGCCGACGAACTGAAATACATCGACAGACTGCCGATTTCCGACGAGGTAAAGGAAAAGGTGCTTTGGAAAAATCTGTGCGCCTTTCTTGATATAGATATGGAAGAAAATGTATAAGCTTATTCGTTTTGTTACAAAAAAGGCTGACTATGATGGTAAATATTCCGTATATCTGCACGAGCAGGGAAGAGCCTTGCTGAAAAAAGCGTTGAGCGAATACTGTAATATTCTTTTTTCCGAGGAAAATGTTTTCTTCGGCAAGAAAGGCAAACCCTATATAAACGACGCTTTTTTCAATATATCCCATACCGACGGAATGGTAAGCCTTGCGCTGTCCGACTACGAAAACGGCGCTGATTGCGAGCGGCTGAGAGCGCCGTTGGAAAAGGTGATAAAGCGCTGTTTTACGCCTTATGAAGCGGAGCAAATATCCGCAAGCAAATCGCCGCCGCTCAGCTTTACAAGACTATGGACGCTTAAGGAGGCGTATTCTAAGCTTACAGGCGAGGGTATATTAGCGCTGGGAAAAGCAGAATTTGACCTTTCCGGCGACAAGGCGTTATTTGACTGCGGCTGTAATTTTTATCAATATCTGATAAATGGGGAGTATTGCGCTGTGTTTTGTGAAAAAAACGGAGCGGGAAATATTTTCTTCCAATTTACAGATTTTGACATTGACAAATCAGATATCTTGCTGTAAAATATATGTAGTTAATAGAAATGCGGGAGCTTGAACAGGCTGAGAGGAAACCGAGGTTTCGACCGTTTACTTGATTTGGGTAATGCCAACGTAAGGAATTTATGCGCATGCGGTATACCCGTATGCGTTTTTGTTTT
>CANRII010000169.1 GCA_947630685.1 uncultured Ruminiclostridium sp.
CGTTCCTGTCTTGTGCAGAAAGAAGGCCATAAGAATCGGATCATATTCCTTATGGCCTTCTTTCTGCTCCACAAGCCTTCTGGACCGGGATACAGAAAAGGATTCGTTTCCAACAATGTGGGCTGTGGCTCTACCTTTATAGAAGAAGAACCTAATTGCATCGGACACTTCTGTGGCACATTCAACGATCAAAAGTAATGCGATTAATGCAATTAGGGATAGCAATAAAATCTCTCTGGTCATAAGGGCCTCCTTAAAAATAAATACTTTACTCAGTAGCTTCGGCAATATATTCATACCAAATATGAGTAGGATCTGCCGAACACTTCATTTCCATATAAAGGGGCATGAAACGCATTAGTGATGGAGTATCTCCAATGCTTCCTGGTAGGTACATAACGCGTCCTGTTGGGTAGCCAATGGCGCCACATGCCGGGCATACAATATTCATGCGAGGCATTACTTCCCCTGATGAAGCTGCTTGAGGATTAACCGGTGTTTTAGCATGTACAGATACCGTACCAAGAATAAAAGTAAAAACCAGAAGACATATAAAGAGTGTTTTAAAATGTTTTCTTCGCATAATGAACCTCCTTGTGAAATAAGCGTCAACGTTATTCAATTAAATAATAACATTCTTTATCAAAAATGAATAGTGTCAATAAAGTGCAGATTATATGACACCAATATTCAAAGACGGATGTTTGACACTTCTTAAAACATCATATTGCAAGAATCCTTTATCCGAGCCAATTTCGTTTAAGTGAACCAATGTTTAATCACGGTGCGCTCTATATCCTATAATTGCAACAATGCCTTCATTTTTGAAAATTACAGCAATGTCCTTATTTTCATTTTTTAGTTCATTTACAAGTGGTTCAATAATATCCGTTTTCATATCATCAGCATATTTCTTTACATAATAACCATTTAAAGAGTATTGCATATCATCGATTCCATGATGAAATATTTCTTCTAATTGCTCTATATCTATTGCATTTCTTGACAGATACGAAAAGGTATCCAGCACTTTATATCTTCTCATTATGACCTCTCAACTAATATATTTTTCATTCATTTTACACAAATGTTTGTAAGCGAGCGAATGAGTTATTCATGAAGTCTCATCGAAATATTCTCTTAGCGGTGAACTGTTTATAAAGATAAGCATTTTTTGCAAGGCTTTACTTTGAAGCCTTTTCAATGTGCGGTCGGATCGTTCATTATTCCGACCATATTCTTTCGAAAATAGTTCAGCCGTAGTTAGCCACGTATTATGATAAATCAAATGAGATTTTATAACAAACCGTTCATTACAGTTCAATATGTTTAATGCCCCTTGAAGAATTAGAAGCTTCATTTTTTCTTTGTTATACTGTCTGGTTTCTTTTCCATTTAACTTTGCATTTTCTTCTAACAATGATAGTTGTATTTGCATAGCTTGCATCTGTTTTAATGAATTCTTCAGTTCCTCTTCTGTCATTTTTGCTCATCCCCTTTTTTATATTAACACAAGATTGGGGTATCTTCCTACAAAAGGCACAAATTTGTCATCATATTGACACTCTTGTTGGTATCTGAAAAAGTTATGACCATATATTTTTACTAAAAGTCTTATATATATAACTGATAGTTATTTCAATTTATATGAAATTTTCAGTATACTTTAGATAATATAACTCTAAGTATTATGTCTCTATCTGGATAGGAGAATATGATGGATAAGAAAGCCTTTGGAAAACGATTACAATACTATCGGGAGCAGGCCGGATATAGTCAGGAAGCATTGGCAGAATCGATAGAATGCAGTGCTATCTTCATTTCATATATGGAACGAGGGGAAAAATCCCCTAGTCTGAATACGCTGATAAAGTTGACAAAGGCATTGAATATACCGGTTGATATTCTTCTTGGAAATGAACTGGAAAACTATGCATCTGAAAAGCTGAAATATATTGAAAAGCAGCTCAAGACGCTGCTGCCTCAGACACAGGATAAAATATTTGATATGATTGACGCTATTATTTCTGTAGAAATAAAGTATTTTAATAAAAGCAAGGAGTTTACAGACAAATGATGACATTCGAATTTAATTCGCCTGAAGAGGAGGATAAGTTTACAGCAATCTATGAAGCTTATGGGAAAATGATATATTATACGCTGAAGCAATATCCGTTCGATGAATGTACGATAGAGGATTTGTCACAGGATATCTTTATCATCATTTTTCGTCATTTGAATGATATTGATCTGGACGAGCCAAAAAAGACCAGAAACTATATTATCACGATTACACGTAATTACTGCAGTAATTTTTTGCGCGATAAACGGAAGAAACCGGAAATTCCTTTTGAAGAAATTCCCATGATTAAGACTGGATCTGATGGAGTATTGGATCAGCTTATCCGGAAGGAATGGATTCACGATTTATCCAATGAAATTGCCGAACTGGATGATATCTATAAATCCGTATTAGAAATGAAGTACATCAATGGGCTTGATAATGATGAAATTGCTTCTGCATTGAAAATTGGGAAGAAAACGGTCGAAATGCGTCTCTATCGCGCAAAACAAATCCTGCGAAAAAAATTAATGGAACAAAGGAATAAATAAATATTCGTGAAAAATATCGTGACTGGGGTTTAGGTTTATGGTATACTATGGTAACATCATAGTATACCATTTTGATTGATCTGAGAAGGAGTCGAAGGCGCCATGAAACTGATATCCTGGAATGTGAACGGCCTGCGCGCCTGCGTGGGCAAAGGCTTTTGCGAATATGTGAAAGAGGCGGATG
>CANRII010000170.1 GCA_947630685.1 uncultured Ruminiclostridium sp.
CCGTCGCTGCCGTAGTTGGTATAGGAATAGGTATAGCTGCCGGTGCAGGCTTAGGTGCGGGTTGAGGTGCGGGCTTGGGTGCAGGTTGAGGTGCGGGCTGCGATGCGGGCTTGGGTGCGGGTTGAGGCGCAGGTTGAGGTGCGGGCTTAGGTGCGGGTTGCGGCGCAGGTTGAGGTGCGGGCTGCGATGCGGGCTTAGGTGCAGGTTGAGGTGCGGGCTTAGGTGCTGGTTGAGGCGCAGGCTGAGGTGCGGGTTGAGGAGCAGGCTGCGGCGCGGGCTTAGGTGCTGGTTGAGCCGGAGCTGCGGCTACAGCAGCGGGCTGCAAAGTCTGATCGTCCGGCTGTTCCTCGTCGTATTCATCATCGTATTCGTCGTCATACTCTTCATCGTATTCGTCGTCATACTCTTCATCGTATTCGTCGTCATAATATTCGTCGTCGTATTCGTCATCGTACTCGTCGTCGTAATATTCATCGTCGTATTCATCATCGTAATATTCGTCGTCGTAATATTCATCGTCATACTCATCATCGTAATATTCATCGGGGTATCTGCGAATCAATATACGGCGTACCAGATAGAACACCGCTATACCCGCTATAGGCAGCAATACCAAAGCGCCTATACCGAAAGGCGAGCGTACAAATCCTATAATATTGCCGAGTATCGCGCTGCGCTGGGTTATCTTTGCGATAAAACCGTCCTGCGTGATATCCGTCTGCGAGCCGGTTTCATCGGTAACCGAGATAACTAAGCCGTTTTCCGTCGAAACGTTTACGACCTTTCCGAATTTTACCATGCCGCTCTGCCGTTCACGGTAGACTATTATATCTCCGGCGGTACTGTCTGCTGCCGGGGTGAATTCTCCGAACGCCGCGTCGCCGGGCTTCAGCATTTCAAAGCCTGTCCCGCCGACTAAGTATATACCGTGTCCGAACAGCCCGGCCGTGCCGTTTCCCATAGCGAACAATACCGACAACGTACCGAGCGCCAGCACGGCGGCAAGCAGCAGACCTCCTATTATACGCGTGATTATTTTATATGCCATATTTTTGTTACTCTCCCTTTGACGTGTGAGGATACCGATAAAAATTCCCTTGACAACTTAGAAGAAATATAGTATAATTAAAAAGCTGATAATATCAATTTTATCATGCTCGGATATCCTGTCTTTATATATTGTATCATATTCTTATCTAGTTTGCAAGAGTTTATGGCTTTCCGGTCAAAATATGCTGGCGTAGCTCAGTCGGTAGAGCAGCGCATTCGTAATGCGCAGGTCGCAGGTTCGAGTCCCGTTGCCAGCTCCATACAGACTCGGCATATTGTCGGGTCTGTTTGTTTAGAAGCACATAATTATTTACGCAGGAGAAATTATCATGACAAAACTCAAATTAACACAGGAGCAAACATACAAGCTCATATTTTTGCTTACAATTATCGGCATGGGGATATTTATACGCGGCGCGCTGTTCGATGTGGAATCGGGGGACATGAAAAACTATCTGCTCCCATGGTTCGACATTATCAAAGGAAACGGCGGATTTGCCGCGCTGGGCGGAGATATCGGCAATTACACGCCCGCCTACTATTATATAATGGCGGCGCTGAGCTATTTCCCGATAAATATGATGTGGGGAATAAAGATAGTATCCTGCCTGTTCGATCTGCTGACGGCGATATTCGTCATGCGGATAGTAATGCTGAAATACAGCGGCAATGAGCCTATATTCGCATTTGCGGCGGCGTTTTTGCTGCCGTCAGCGGTGCTTAATTCCGCGGCATGGGGTCAATGTGATTCTATTTTTACCGCATTTGTGGTGATAAGTCTTTATTATATAATGATAAATAAGGATATACCCGCGATGGTATTTTTCGGGCTGGCGTTCGCGTTCAAATTGCAGGCGGTGTTTTTCGCGCCGTTCTTATTGCTTATGCTGCTCAAAGGCAAGCTGAGATTTCGCGCTTTGCTGATAGTACCGGCGGTGTACGTTGCTGCGATGATCCCGGCGTTGATAGCGGGCGGAGATTTTATAAAACTGCTGACGGTGTATTTTAGGCAAGCGGGGCAGTACAGCGCACTCAATCTTTGCCTGCCTAATATATGGGCGGTATTCCGTAATATGACCATTCCGGCGCTGGGCTATGCCGGAGTGGGATTCGCCGGAGCGCTGATAATAGGCGCGGTGTATTATCTGAACGACCGTAAATTCCCCGAGGAAAACGGACGTTACCTTGTGACGGCGGCGTTCTTTTTAACCATGCTGACTCCGTTTTTACTGCCGCACATGCACGAAAGGTATTATTATCTTTCGGATATGCTGTGCGTGATATTCGCGCTGTACAATAAAAAGAGCGTGTGGGCGCTTTTCATTACGCAGTTTTGCGCGGTGGAATGCGTGGCGCAAAACATTTTCCATACCGAAATAGCCGATCTGCGGCTGATGGCGGTGGGAGAATTTCTGGTGCTGCTGGCGGCGCTGCGAATATGCAGACGTACCGCCGTGAAAGTTGATACGGCAGAGCAGAGCGGCTGACGCGCCAATGTACGCTAAAGTTGTGCATAATATACAAAAACTACAGTTTTGCAAACATGAAAATCGTGCACACTGAAGTAAAGGGTATCGAAAAAAATTCTCGTCTAACATATACCTCGCATATACTATCCCTCGCCTAGCAGTACCCCACCCCCTCCGCCAAGCACTACCTCCGCTCCTCCTCCCACGTTCGGGATATAT
>CANRII010000171.1 GCA_947630685.1 uncultured Ruminiclostridium sp.
CAAATCACGCGGGAAAATCCGGACACATTTTTCTGAAAACGCGTCTGCGACGCAGACGGCGCATCGGCGGAAATCTCAACCGAAGCTTTTCCGGGACGCCCGTCGGCGGATTCCGCAAAAATCTCCCGGAGCATTCCCGCCAAAAACGCCGACAAGCGCGCCGCAATCCGCGCGCGCCGCGCTTCCGTGAGCAAAATACCGGCCGCTTCGGCCTGCACCGTCTCACAGAGCGTTCTGGCTCTGGCCGCGCCCAGAGATGCCGCCAGAGATTTCTCGCGCTGCAAAAATTGCGGCGAGCTGAAACTCGCGCATAAGGTTTGCGGCAGCTGCGGTTATTATAACGGCAAAGTCGTTATCGCAAAAGAGGCGGATTTTGTCAGCATAGGTACGAACGACCTTACCCATTTTATAATGGCGGCTAACCGCGAGGAAAAAGAGGTGCGGCACCTCTGCGCTACCTCCCAGATCGCGGTGCTGCGCGCTATAAAGCATATATCGGACACGGTATCAGCCGCGGGAAAGCCGGTCGGTATCTGCGGAGAATCGGCGGCGGATCTTAAGCTGCTGCCGAAGCTGATAGAGCTGGGCGTAAGAACGTTCAGCATCTCCCCCGCCTCGGTGCTGGACGTAAGAAGAGCGCTTAGCGAAATATAATTTACAGGAAAATTAAAAAAAGCACTTGACAAACAGATTCAACTGTGGTAAAATAAATAAGTCTTATGGCGGAGAACGCTATATAAACGCTCTCCGCTAAATATTGGGGTGTCGCCAAGCGGTAAGGCAGCGGACTCTGACTCCGTTATTTCGAGGGTTCAAATCCTTCCACCCCAGCCATCATTATACAAAAACGCTCCCGATAAACGGGAGCGTTTTTGTGATTAAATGTAGATTCAGTTCATATAAAACGTTTCGGGCGTGTTCGAGGGAGCGTCTACAAGCTCATTGAAAAGGATAGAATATTTTGTACAGCTGTCATGCGTCAGCTTTATCGCCCCGGCGCGCAGGCTTATCGGCAGTTCTACGCCGTCGCAGTTTATAGTTTCGCCGTTATGCGACATGACGGACAGCGCTATGCTTTTTACGGCTTCCGGCTCGGAGCAATCGGTCGCAAGCACATATTCATCGCCGCCTATACGGAACATGAACATATCGTCGCCACACGCCTGTTCGATTCGGCTCAGCGACTCCCTTATCGCGGCGTCGCCAAATTTTCTGCCGTAAGTTTTGTTAATGTTATCTAAATAGCAGGTATCAAAGCATAAAACATACTTGCCCTCTTTTGACCGTATACGGTCATACAGTTCGGTAATATCAAATCTGTTTTTCATTATCAATTCTCCTTTATACTCCGCTGTTTGCGGAAAATCCAGCTTTGGGAAAAGTCCGGTAAAGCTGCGGTTTTTGGCGTACCGCTGCGGAGTTATGCCCCACACTCTGATAAAAGCGCGGGCGAAAGCCTCCGGTGAACGGTAGCCGTAATCAAGCGCGGTATCCAGCACGGAACGGCCGCTTTTCAAAGCACGGGCGGCAAGCGTCATTCTCCGCCTTGTGACATAATCGCCTATGCTGATATGAAAAACGTATCTGAACAGCTTTTGCAGTCCCGAAAGCGAACACATTGCCGCCGCCGCACATTCTTTCTGCAAAAAATCGCCGCTAAGATGTTCTTCCGTGTACTCGAGCGCCCTGCGCAGAGTTTCCAGCTTAAAATTATCCATTCTTATTCCATACTTGCAAAGCAAGTATTCTCCTTTCGAGTTTTGTGCGTTTTTGCAAAGCAAAATTGCCGACTGTACTCAGCAAAGCGCAAAACGCAAAGTCTGGAAAATTTATTTTTCAGACTTTTCCCCTTTTTTATGTTCCGGAACGATTTAATTATAACACGGCAAATTATAAAAATCCTGATAATTTGAGTAAAAATTAAGAGTTATCTTTTACGATAACTCCTAATTAAAATTATTTATCTTTTTCTTTATAGTAAAGCAGGCAATGGCAATAGCCCTCAAAATCGGGGTCGGCTATCTGCTCTCTGAACTCCTTGCACATACATTTTATGTCCTCGCTCTTTCCGACGCGGCATGGGCAGTAGCCTCCTTTCGCTTTGAGCCCCTCTTTGACGGTCCTTACTATCTCTTCATTTTCATTAAGACGTATTTTAGCCATGACGGTACCTCTTTTACAACTGATTTTATGAGTATTTTAGCACAGCGCGGGCTAATTGTCAAGACTGATCCTTAAGCGCGTCGATAGGCTTCATTGCGGCGGCTTTATAAGCGGGATAGCTGCCGGACAGCATGCCGATAACAGCGGAAATCATCATAGCGAAAAGCATTATGGACGGTTCCCAGGAAAACGGCTCGCCGCAGCAGATACAGCCGATATACGTCACAAGTATCCCCGATACCGCTCCGATAACGCTGCCTATAATAGTAAGCGAGGTGCTTTCCGCCAGAAACCTAAAAACTATCCGGTAATTAGGTGCGCCGAGCGCCTTTTTTATCCCTATCTCGCGCCGCCGCTCCGATACCGATACCAGCATGGCGTTCATCACCGAAAGGCCGGAAACTATCAGCGATATCCCCGCGATAAGCGACAATGCCGCCGTAACGGTGGATAATATCCCGTCAAGCTGCTGCTTTTGTCCCAACAGGTCGTTTACCTCTATGGGATCGTCGCGGCGATCCATGCAAAGCTCGATACCCGAGATAGC
>CANRII010000172.1 GCA_947630685.1 uncultured Ruminiclostridium sp.
GGTGATATTCGTATTGATGATACTGTCCGGCGCGGTGATGACCTCCACCCTTGCGTGGGATATATCCGATACCTTCAACGGCTTCATGATGGTGCCTAACCTTATCGGAGTGCTTGCGCTGTCGCCTTTGGTCGCGAAAATAACCAAAAATTACGTTGACCGTAGGATAAAAGGCAAAAACGAAGAGCCTATGCTGTCCTTTGACCCGAAGATACAGGAAGAGGCAAAGGCGGCTTTGATAGAAGAATACGGTGAAACCGAAAAACAACAGCCTATATCGGTATAGCACTACCCACCCGATTATATTTTCGGGTGGGTAAATTTTTTTTAGAAAATCAGATCCTTTTTGTAATTTTTACGTTAATATAAGTGAAGGGTCGACACTTCAGATAAAAAGGGGGCGGCAGCAACGGAGGATCACAAGCTAATCCGCCGCATATTGAGCGGAGATAAAAGCGCGTTCGATACGCTTGTCAGAAAGCACTACAACAACATATACGCTTACTGCTACCGCCGCACCGGCAATGAGCAGACAGCCGCAGACCTTACGCAGGAGGTCTTTTTAAGACTGGTAAAAAGCATTTACAGCTATCGTTTCAGCGGGAAATTTTCAAACTATCTGTTTACCGTCGCGGTGAACGTTACAAACGATCATTTCCGCAAAAATCGTTCTTATGAGGAATACCCCGACGAATTGCCGTCGCATGACGATACCCCCGAGCAGGCGGCGGTAAAGAAAGAACGCGACGATACGCTGTATAAGCGGCTGCTCTGCCTGCCGGACAAGCAGCGCGAGGCGATAATTTTGCACTATTTCCACGGGTTTAAGGCAAGGGAGATAGCGGCGCTTACCGGGGTCAAAGTACCGACCGTGAAATCCCGCTTGCGGCAGGGCGTGGCGAAACTCAGAAAAATTTACGAAAAGGAGCGGACAGAATGAAAAACAGCAATATTTTCCCCGACGAGTATATACCGGCCGTAAAACCGTCGGAGATAGAAAAGACCGTAGATGTCGGTCAGCGGTATATTTCCTCCCACCGACCGAGAAAAACGCCGCTTTCGCGTATATTTTTCGATCAGGTGAAGTACCTTTCCCCGGCAATATGGATACTCCAGCTTACAGCGCTTGCCGCGGCAAGTTACTTTTGCGGACAGCTCAATGTAAACAACGGCTTCAGGATGATGCTGGCGGTCATTCCCATAATTTCGATAGTGAACGTACCGGAGCTGGTAAAGGATATGCTTTTTGATATGTCCGAGCTTGAGCGCAGCACCCGTATCGGCTCCGGCACGGTAATGCTTATGCGGCTTTTGATAATAAGCATAACGGATATTTTCGTGCTGTCCTTTGCCGCGCTGATGGCGTCCGGTATGCTGGGAAAGGAGTTTATCCCGATATTGCTTTTCGCCTTGACCGTGTATAACGCCGAAAACGCGGTGTGCCTAGGCGTCGTGCGGCTGTTCGGCATGCGCAGCAGAAATTCCGTGGTGTGCCTTTGCGCGGCGGTGTCTTTAATGACGATAATGCTTGCCGCCATCGTAAACAACGACAGCTTCGCCGCGGTCTCGGAAAATATGCTTTTTCTGGCGTTAGCGGCAGTCGTGACCGCTGCTGCTTTTGCCGTGCAGATAATATTCATGACAAAGAAAACACATTTCGGAGGTCTTTCAAATGAGAATTGAGATAAACGATCTTACTAAAAAATACAAGGAAAAGTACGCCGTAAACAATTTCAGCGTTACGCTCGGTTCGGGAGTGTATGCGCTTCTCGGTCCCAACGGCTCCGGCAAGACCACGCTTATGCGAATGCTCTGCGATGTGCTGCGTCCCACCGCCGGAAGTATCTTAGTTAACGGCACGGATATTTCGGTGCTCGGTGAGCAGTACCGCGACCGACTGGGCTACCTGCCGCAGCATTTCGGGTTTTATCCCGGCTTTACCGGAATGGAATTCATGCTGTATCTTTCGGCGCTTAAAGGCTTGCCAAAGCTAAAGGCGCAGGAACGCTGCGAGGAGCTGCTTAAGCTGGTAGGTCTGTACGACGTTCGCAAAAAGAAGATAAAGACTTATTCCGGCGGTATGAAGCAGCGTATCGGCATAGCTCAGGCGTTGATAAACGACCCCGATCTTTTGGTGTTGGACGAACCTACCGTCGGGCTCGACCCGAAAGAACGCACAAAATTCCGCAATATAATCAGCGACCTCGGAGAAAGCAAGACCGTGCTGCTTTCTACTCATATAGTGTCGGATATTGAATACATTGCCGGTGATATACTGGTGATGAAAAACGGCGAGCTTGCGCTTAACGACAACGCGGAGGACATCTGCCACCGTATCGACGGAATGGTGTGGGACTGCGTTGTTACCCCAAAAGAGGCGGACGTTATGAGCGGCAAATATATAGTCAGCAATATCCGTCATGAGGACGGAATGGCGCGGCTGAGAGTGGTAAGCGATACCATGCCGTGCGACAGCGCCGTTTTGGCCGAGCCCTGCCTTGAGGATCTTTTTCTTTACTATTTCAAGGAGGAGAGCGCAGATGACAATACTGAAGTTTGAACTTAAAAAGCTGCTCAGGTCAAAGCTGACGCTTATTTCAGGCGCGATACTTATATTGCTTGAGATATACATGCTGCTGCTGGGAAACGTAGGGCACGAGCCTTGCAGCATAATCGGCGACCCGTACGGCAAGGACGATAATTTC
>CANRII010000173.1 GCA_947630685.1 uncultured Ruminiclostridium sp.
GCCACCAGCAGCCCGCAGGCGTAGGTCACGGCGGTGGAGAACAGCATCAGCAGGGCGGCGGCGTGTTCATGACCGAGTTTGAGGGAGTGGTAAACAACCTTGAACGGCGGTATAACGAAACCACCAGCAATTCCATAAAGGACGAGCTGGGGCAATTCATGTCCGACTGCGAATGTCCGGAGTGCCACGGCGAGCGTCTGCGCAAGGAGGCGCTGGGAGTTACGGTGGCGGGCAAGAACATAAACGAGTTTTGCCGCATGAGCATTTCCGAGGCGCTTGAATTTGTAAATTCCATAAAGCTGTCCGAACGCGAAATGATGATAGCAAAGCAGATACTCAAAGAGATACGCGAGCGGCTGGGATTTTTACAAAGCGTAGGGCTGGAATATCTCACGTTGTCGCGTTCCTCCGGCACTTTGTCGGGCGGCGAGAGCCAGCGTATACGGCTTGCGACTCAGATAGGCAGCAGCCTTATGGGCGTTTTATATATCCTTGACGAGCCGAGCATCGGTCTGCACCAGCGCGACAACGATAAGCTGATAGCGACGCTTAAAAGGCTGCGCGACCTCGGAAACACGCTTATCGTAGTGGAGCATGACGAGGAGACCATGCGCGCGGCGGATTTCATCGTGGATATAGGTCCCGGCGCGGGCATTCACGGCGGAAACATCATCTGCGCGGGCAGCATCGACGATATAATGAATTGCAAGGAGTCTATAACCGGTCAGTATCTTACGGGGGAAAAGCGGATAGAAGTCCCGGCGGAAAGAAGAAAGCCCGGCAAAAGCTGGCTCACTATCACCGGCTGCAAGGAAAATAACCTCAAGGACATCACGGTAAAGATACCGCTCGGGATATTCACCTGCGTTACCGGCGTGTCCGGCAGCGGCAAAAGCTCGCTGGTAAACGAGATAATCTATAAATATCTTGTCGGCAGGCTGAACCGCGCGCGTATACGTCCGGGAAAATTCGATACCTTTTTGGGAGCCGAGGCGCTGGATAAGATAATCGCGATAGATCAGTCCCCGATAGGGCGCACGCCGCGTTCCAACCCTGCGACCTACACCGGAGTATTCAACGATATAAGAGAACTCTTCGCCTCTACTCAGGACGCTAAGATGAAAGGCTACACCTCCGCGAGATTTTCCTTTAACGTAAAGGGCGGACGGTGCGAGGCATGCGAGGGCGACGGCATAAACAAGATAGAGATGCACTTTCTGCCGGATATATACGTTCCCTGCGAGGTGTGCAAGGGAATGCGCTACAACCGCGAAACGCTGGAGGTGCGCTACAGGGGCAAGAACATTTACGACGTGCTGGAAATGACCGTGGAAGAGGGCGTTAAATTCTTTGAAAATCATGAGAAGATCGCCCGTAAATTAAAGACGCTGTACGACGTGGGACTCGGCTATATCAAAATAGGTCAGCCGGCGACTACTCTTTCGGGAGGGGAAGCGCAGCGTGTAAAGCTCGCCACCGAGCTGTCCCGACGCGCGACCGGGCGCACCATGTATGTGCTGGACGAACCCACCACCGGACTTCACACCGCGGACGTCCATAAGCTGATAGACGTATTGCAGAAGCTGACCGACGGCGGTAACACCGTGCTTGTTATCGAGCATAACCTTGACGTTATCAAAACCGCCGATTATATAATCGACATGGGTCCCGAGGGCGGCGACAAAGGCGGCACGGTAGTAGCTTCCGGCACGCCGGAGCAGGTGGCGGATACCAAAGGTTCCTACACCGGTGAGTATCTTAAGCCGATATTGGAAAAGGTGAAAAAATGAGAAGAAAAGACCGCGAGGTTACCGATTTTTTGAAGATAACGGATATCATCGGCCGGTGCGATGTGCTCAGATTAGGGCTTGCCGACGGGGATTTTCCGTATATCGTGCCGGTGAACTTTGCGTATGAGATTTACGGTGAGCAGCTTGTATTTTACATTCACGGAGCGAAAGCGGGGAGAAAATACGAGCTGCTCTCGGCGCTTAAGCTTTGCTCGTTTGAAATGGACATACCGGAGCAAACGGTAATATCCGACAGCAAAAACAGCGTCACCATGTATTACGAAAGCGTCATGGGAACGGCAAGCGCGACTTTCCTCGAGGATGAGGAAAAGCACCGCGCGCTGTCGCTTATAGCAAAAAGATATACCAAAGACCCGAATTTTAAGTACAGCGCCGAGGCGGCAGAAAGAACGGCGGTCATAAAGCTGACGGTCAAAAGCGTGTCCGCAAAGGTGAATCCGGCTTAGGCATGCGGGAGTCGAACCCAAGTCGGTTTTTACGGGCATCTTTCCGCCAATACTGCGTCAACCTCGCTCGACATACGCGAGTATGCCTTCGTTCGGTTTCCTTGTCTTGACGAAAATCTGCTCCGTAAAAACTGCTGTGCACCTCACGGCGAGAGATTTTGGAGATAGTTTTGTTCCTTGCGACTTGACAGGCGGCTAGCCTGCCTGCGGAGCAAGGGGCAAAAATAGCCCAAAAGAATCGTCGTGAGGCGGCTCGGGTTCGATTCCCGCATGCCTAGGCATCCGTGAAATATCATAAGAATATTACTAAAGGAGAGATGCTTGCTTTGCAAGCATCAGGCTGTAGAAAAAGTGTTCAAAAGCCGGAAGGAAAGAGGAGTATGAGGGGAAAACCATCAGGGTTTTCACCCTC
>CANRII010000174.1 GCA_947630685.1 uncultured Ruminiclostridium sp.
GAATAAGACAGACAATGACATCGAAGCATTCAGCCCTGTTCCAAACACTTTAGGCTTTGTACAGCTGCTGGCTACAGGCGCGATGCTGTTTATCACGATGGGCGTATTAGACGATAAGCAGTACGGCACCTACCGCCGCATGAGATGTTCGTCGGTGAAACCGCTGCATTATATAGCGGGAACCGGTACGGCGGCGTTTTTACAATCGCTTATATGCGTGCTGCCGATGTCGGTATGGGCGATAATCATAGGCGCTCCGAACGCAATAGAAACGCTTTTCGGAAATATACTGTTTGCTCTGTTCTTATCGGGAATGGGTATACTTGTAGCACTACTTGTAAACAGCAAAAGCGCTTTGTTTACTCTGTCGGGATTCTTGGCAAGCATAGGCACGGTAGCCGGCGGCTCGTTTTTCCCGATACCCGAAAATGCCGGAATGATAAGAGCTATATCCATTATCATGCCGTATTACTGGCTCAACGATATTTCAAAATGCACGGCGCAATATCCGCTTGTCAATATATGTATACTTGCTTTGTTTGCGGTGCTTATTTACCTTGCCGTTGCGGTTCTGTTCTCCAAGCGGAACAACGTATAAGTTGACAAACGCTTTACCGTATGATAAAATTAATTTGCCCGTTCTCGCCGCCGTAATGCGGAGCGGGCAAAATTCTTATCGATCATAGCAGACAGAAAGGAGGCGCAGTATGTCTAAATCTCTTTTATACCTTATATCCAAAATGACCGCGCTCGTTTTGCCGGTACTGTATACGTTTGTTACTAAAACATCGGACGGCGGATATACGGTTTTAGTCATACTCGGCTTTTCCTGCTTGTTTTTATTGGGATTTTTACTTACCGAACGTTTTAATAGAAAGACCGCCTTTGCGGTATTATCGGCGATTACTGCCGCTGTGCTGATATTTTTGGATCGCCCGGAGCTGTTCGGTCTGCTTTTACTGACTGTTATCGAAACGATAGACGTTATAATAGAGCGCTTTCGTGAAACGGATATAATATTTTACGCGTTCACCGCGATCTCGGTAGGAATTTTGATATTTACGGTAAGACCCGCGACGGAGTACGGCTTTATCGGCACGGCAACGGCGGCGGTTTTCCTTATATTAAGGATACTTACCAAAAAATTATCGGAATATATCTTAGTTGTAAAGCAGCAGCGCGAGGAGCTTGAAATTTTAAGAAAGCGCATTATAAACGGAAACGCTTATGTAAAGACGCTGAAAGAATCCGCTTCTCTTAAAGAGCGCAGCCGTTTTGCGGTAAGGATACACGACAAGCTCGGTCACGGCATTTCCGGCAGCATAATACTGCTGGAGGCGGCGCGATTGGATATAAGAAACGCTCCAGAAAGGGCGGAAAAATGCGTAGATACCGCAATACATACGCTAAGAAACAGCGTGGACGATATAAGACTAGCGCTCAGGCAGGAACGTCCCGACGGCGCGGCGGCGGATATAGCCGAGCTGAAAGCGCAGCTTGACAGCTTCAGGCTTGATTACGGAATAGAAACGTCTTTGGAAATTTCAGGCGACGCCGCGTTCATCTCTCCGGCAATAATGACCTGCATACATGATAATATGCTGGAGGCGATGACCAACACGTTAAAACATTCGGGAGCGGATAAATTTTCACTTATTCTTAATATTATGAACAAAGCGATACGCGCCGAGCTTTCGGACAACGGCAGACCCAAGGAATTTTTTACAAAAGGAATGGGGCTTACCGCTATTGAAGAGCGCACGGGGCGGCTGGGAGGAAACTGTATTTTTTCCGCCCGACCGGACGGATTCCATATAGTGATGATATTTAAGCAAAAAACAGCAGTAAGCGGATAAAAGGGGAAAGGCTATGAACATTATAATTGCCGATGATGACGCGCTTATAAGAGAGGGACTCAAAATAATACTCGGCTCGCAGCCGGATTTTAATATTGCGGGAACTGCCGATAACGGAAATGAAGCGGTATGCTTGTGCGAAAAACACAAGATCGACATTGCGCTGATGGATATAAGAATGCCTAAATGCGACGGTCTTACCGCCGCGGAAAAAATGATACAAAAGGGGCTGTGCCGTCCGCTCATGCTTTCCACCTTTGACGAAAAGGAGTTTATCATAAGAGCGCTTAAAATAGGAGTATGCGGTTATATTTTGAAAAGCACTCCCACCGAAGGGATATTGAGCGCTGTAAGGACGGTCTATAATGGCGGCACGGTTTTTGAAGAGGATATACTGTCGTATATACGGGAAAAGCTGGTCAGAGAGCAGGGCGGAGGCGCGGTGTTCGATCTTCTGACCGACAGAGAGCTTGAAATAGTAAAGCTGATAGCGGAAGGAATGTCCAACCAACAGATAGCGGAAAAATTATACCTTTCCAACGGCACGGTCAGAAATTATATCAGCGTGATACTCGAAAAAACCGGACTCGGCCACAGAACACAGATAGCGGTAAAATATCTGAAGGGGTAGGCATGCGGGAGTCGAACCCAAGTCGGTTTTTACGGGCATATTTCCGCCAATACTGCGTCAAC